>CAMAWJ010000093.1 GCA_945861955.1 Bifidobacterium breve | reverse complement strand
CGGGCGACGGGGCGGAGGTCGAATTTCTGGCATACTCATGCCCGCTCGGGGTATGGCGCAGCCTGGTAGCGCGCTCCGTTCGGGACGGAGAGGTCCGCAGTTCGAATCTGCGTACCCCGATGAGCAGTCAAGGGCGGCCTCCCGAGCCGCCCCGCCCGTAGTCTTAAGCGATGCCCTACGGCTGGCCCTACTTCGTGATCGTGCTTTTGCAGGCGTCGATCATCCCGCTGGTCCGCGACCCTGCGCTCCTTCCACGCATCCCGCGGCACCCACTGCTGGGACTCTTGCCGCTGGTCGCGATTGGTGGGGGCGTGGTCTTCTTGGGTGCCGTGCCGAGTGCAGTTGGGTTTGTCACAACGCTCGCTGCCTTCGCGGTGCCGCCGCTTGCGCTGTTCGCGGCCTGGCATGTGCGCCGCGCCGCGCTGCCGCTCGCGATCGTCTCGCCGATCCTGTGGCTGATCGTCTGGCGTCTTCCAACCACTGGGTGGACGCAACTAGCAGGCGACCTGCTGATTGTGCTCGCGGCCGTCTCGCTGGGACGACTGACGGGGTGGATTGCGCCGCGCGCAGCCTTGGTCGTCGGTGTCCTCGTCGCGACAGTAGTCGACGTCTGGCAGGTGTTGACGATCCAAGTTCAGCCGGTCGCCACGGCGCTCGCGACGGCGGTGCCAGCGCGTGGGCTACCGGCGTTGCAGCAGTTTGAGATGGTCGGGGCCTCGATGGGTTGGGGCGACGCTTACCTCGCTGCACTGGTCGGGGCGATCGTGGCGATGAGCGTGCGCGCGACGGTTGTGGCGACGGTCGCCACGGCGATTGCGGGCCTCTCGCTGGGGCTGCTCTTTGACGTGCTCGACCTGCTCCCCGCCACGGTTCCTGTGGCGGTTGGATTGATTGCTGCCGGCTGCGTTGAGCACCGTGCTGTGCGCGCCTGGGCGCAAGCGGCAAGCGATCGTCGGAAACGCCCTAGGATGCCCGTAGACAAGGAGGCTTGACCAGCCATGGCGACGACGATGCCCAAGCTCGATGAACAACTTTTGATCGGTGGAACGTGGACCGACGCGACCGGTGGGGCACGTTTTGACGTGACCGACCCGGGCAGTGGTGCGACGGTCGGCTCCGTGCCGAATGCGACGCAGGCCGACGTGACGGCTGCGATCGACGCCGCTGCTGCGGCACTTCCAGGCTGGCGCTCGACGCCGACGCTGCAGCGTGCTCGCATCCTCCGCAAGTCTGCAGATTTGATGCGCGAGCGTGCGCTCGACATCGCGACGTGCATGACCTCCGAGCAGGGCAAGCCGCTTGCCGAGGCGAAGGGCGAGGTCGAGTACGCCGCCTCCTTCTTTGAGTGGTTCGCCGGCGAGGCCGAGCGCGTCTACGGCCAGGTCGTTTCGCCGATGAACACGAACAACCGTGTGCTCGTGCTGCGCCAGCCTGTTGGCGTCGTCGCAGCGATCACGCCGTGGAACTTCCCGGCCGCGATGATGACGCGCAAGCTCGGCCCCGCGATGGCTGCCGGCTGCACCAGTATCGTCAAGCCCGCCAGTGCGACACCGCTGACGGCTGCGCTCGTGCTCCGTTGCATCGAGGATGCTGGTGCACCTGCCGGCGTGGTCAACCTCGTCACGTCGCGCGACGCCGCCATGGTTGCCAATACGATCTTTACTGACGCCCGCGTCAAGAAGATCTCGTTTACCGGCTCCACGGAGATCGGCAAAGACCTGATTCGCGCCTCCGCGCACCAGGTCAAGCGCCTCAGCCTCGAGCTGGGCGGCCATGCGCCGTACATCATCTTCGAGGATGCCGATCTCGACGAGGCAATCGAGGGTCTGATTGCCTCCAAGTACCGCAATGCGGGACAGACCTGCGTCTGTGCCAACCGCGCCTACGTGCAGCGAAGCGTCTATGACGACTTTCTCGCCCGACTCGTCAAGCGTGTCAGCGAGATGCCCGTTGGTCATGGTCTGACCGAGGGCACGGTGATCGGCCCGATGATCAACGAGGCCGCAGTTGAGAAGGCCGACGAGCACGTCCAGGACGCACTCGCCAAGGGTGCCAAGCTGGCCTACGGCGGCCACCGCCTGACGGAAGGCGAGTACGCCAACGGTGCGTTCTATGAGCCGACCATCATTGACGGCGTCACGCCCGACATGCTGATCCACTATGAAGAGACCTTTGGTCCCGTGGCCGGCCTGACGGTGTTTGATACCGAAGACGAAGTGATCGAGCTCGCGAACTCTTCCGAGTACGGCCTCGCCTCGTACTTCCACACCAAGGACTATGCGCGACTCTTGCGTGTCGCCGAGCGTCTCGAGTACGGCATCGTTGGCGCCAACGCGGGCATCATCTCGGCGGCGAACGCACCGTTTGGTGGTGTCAAGGAGTCGGGCTACGGTCGCGAGGGTGGCTCGGTCGGAATCGATGAATATCTCGACGTCAAGTACGTCTTGATCGGCGGAGTGGGAACGGTCTAGACGATGCGCGCCGTCCGTCAACATGCCTACGACGCACCGCTCGTTGTCGAGGAGGTCGCGACGCCGGTAGTCGCGGCTGGCGAATCGCTGATCTCGATCACCTATGGCGCGGTTAATCCGCTCGACGTCTGGATCTCGCTCGGCAGCGTGGGCGCGGCTGGACCGCTCCCGCGAACGCCGGGGTGTGAAGGCGTTGGCACGACCGACGATGGTCAGCGCGTGGCGTTTCGCGGCGCCGGTCTGGGTATCGTGCGCGACGGCGCGTGGGCCGAGCAGGTTGCCGTGCCCGATCTGGCGCTGGCGGCGATTCCCGAAGGCTGTTCCGATCAGGAGGCTGCTGCGCTTGGCATTCCGGGCGTGACGGCGCTTGATTGTCTCGACCTGACAGAGGTCGGTGCGGGCACCACGGTGTTGGTGCTCGGCGCATCGGGCGGGGTCTCGACGATTGCCATGCAATTGGCGAAGACGCGTGGAGCGCGGGTGATCGCACAGACCGGCTCTTCCGAGCGCGTTGGCCAGATTTCGCGTTATGCGCACGAGGTTGTCGTTGCCGACGCTGCGACGCTTGAAGAGGAAGTGCGGCTCCTCGCACCCGAGGGCGTCGACGTGATCGTCGATCCGCTCGCTGGAGCATTTGCGGCGCCGTGCGTGCGCCTGTTGACAGCGGGTGGACGACTCGTGCTCTACGGCGCCAGCGCGGGGCACGAGTTTTCGTTTGCTCCCCAAGAGATGTATCGGAAGAACGCACGGGTGATCGGCTACAGCGGCCTACCCGTCGCGCCGGAGGCAACGGCCCGCAGCCAAGAGGCGTTGTTCGCGCTGGTCGCAGCCGGGACGCTCGAGGTTGTGATCGCCGACGAGCTTTCGTTCGACGATGCCAACATCGCCATCTCGCGTA
>CAMAWJ010000092.1 GCA_945861955.1 Bifidobacterium breve | reverse complement strand
CGCGGTTGTGGTGTCCTCCCTAGATGGCGGTCAGGCGAGCGTCTTCAGGACATGACATCCGCGCGGTTGTGGTGTCCTCCCTAGATCAACGTCACGCAGCGGATGGCGCCACCCGCTCGCCGCCATGTACTGCGCGATCATCGCGCAGTCGCAACCGCTTGCACGAACGAGCCTTCGACGAGCGCCTGCCCATCGATCGAATCGTCGATCCAATCAGAGACGAGCGCGGCTGCCACGATCGCCCCAATCGTCCGATCAAAATACTCGCCACCCGGCAAGAGTTCGACGGCGTTCGCTGCGAGGTCGTAGTTGCTGAGGCCCGAAAGACTGAAGGCCACCGCAGCTGAATCCTGCTTCGTCAGCCTGGCCACATCTTCGATAACCACGTCTGGCTGATCGCGACTGAAGGCATGAAACTCCTGCCAGCCACGAATGAAGGCGACGATCTGGCCAGGCCGCTCGTCGGCAACAGCCTGGCGCACGACCAGCACGTGCGAGATCAACCCTGGATAATCGCCGGCCGTGTAGAGCGTCTGAAGCGTCAGGTCGGCAGCAAGCGCAACCGCCGCCTGCTCGCCGTTCATCGCGGCGGCCGCGACGTCACCGCGCACGAGTAGTGCGCCGGGACCCAACCCCTCAGCAGCAACCACTTGCACAGCGTCGGGTGGTACCTGCTGTTCGACAAGCGCGCCCTGCAGGAGCAACTCACCCTCCGACCCTGGCGACACGGCCACCTGCTGCCCCGCCAAACTCGTAATCCCCTCTAAGTCGTCTCGGCCCAAGATCGCCTGATTAGACGTACCAGCCGTGAGCAGCAGCACAGTCCGAATTGGTAGCCCGGCAGACGCGAGCCTGACGGCATCGTCGGACGAGACCACAGCTGCATCGACAGCGCCGGACTCCAACGAGCTCTTAAGGTCCACAAAGGAAGACGCATCGGTCAGGCGCGTACTCAGACCCTGCTCCCCGAGCAAGCCATGCACGCCAGCAACGCGCACCATGGCGAGCGTCAGCGATGGGCGCCCCGCGATACTAAAAATGCCAGGCTCGGCAGGCAGACTCGCATCGACAGTCGATGGTGGCACGGAAATCGTGAGCGGATCGACCGTTGTGCCGGCCGTCGTCGTCGCGCCCCCCAAACCACCACAGGCCGCAGCGATCGACGCCACCACGATGGCACCGAGCATCACAGCCCAACGGACGTGTCGAATCTCCAACTCCACCTACGCATCATGCCGTGCCTAGAGCCGGTCGGTGGTGCATTAGGCGACATGCGGCACACTGTGAGCACGATGGCTGCGACCACGGACTTCTCTCTGACTGCCACTCCCGGGCGTCAACTCCCGGTCGCCGTGCGGGCTGAGGGTTGTCGCATCTGGACGGCGGATGGACGCGAGTTTATCGACGCCTGTGGTGGTGCGATGGTGATGAGCATTGGCCATTGCCACCCGCGCCTGATCGAGGCACTCAAGCGCCAGGCCGACGAACTAACATTTACCTACCGTTTTGCGTTCTCGAACGAGCCGATGCTCGAGCTCGCGGATCTGCTCCGAGAGATCTCGCCGATGCCACGCACGTGGTCGTTCTTCAACTCGTCCGGCTCCGAATCCGTCGAGTCGGCCATCCACCTTGCTCTGCTTT
The DNA here is from genome assembly GCA_945861955.1 of Bifidobacterium breve. Classification (GTDB taxonomy): domain Bacteria; phylum Actinomycetota; class Thermoleophilia; order Gaiellales; family F1-60-MAGs149; genus F1-60-MAGs149. The sequence continues at coordinate 1,782 of CAMAWJ010000092.1, read as the reverse complement.
ATTGGCAACTCCTCGGTCAGCCCGCTAGGACGGAGTTCATCTCGCGCTACCCGTCGTACCACGGTTCGACGATTGCCGCACTTGGACTGTCGGGTACGAGCCGTCGCGATTCGTTCGAGGCGTTGTTGACAAAGAACGCTGTCGCCCAGACGCCAAATGCCGATATCCGCGCGCGGCGCACTCCCGACGACGAGGTCGAGTTCGCGATCAAGCAGCTTGAGGACGCGATCGCGGCACGCGGGGCAGACAAGGTCGCTGGCATCTTTCTCGAGCCCATCACAGGCGCGAGCGGGGCCGCCGTGACTCCTCCTGACGGGTATCTCGAGCGCGTCCGCGAACTTTGCACCCGCCATGGCCTCCTGATGATCTGCGACGAGACGATCACCGGCTTTGGTCGCACCGGCACCTGGTTCGGCGTCGAGCAGTGGGGCGTCTCACCCGACGTGATCACGTTCGCCAAGGGCGTCACAAGCGGTGTGGTTCCGTTCTCGGGCATGCTCGTAGCCGGCGACGTTGCCGACGTCCTGATGGCATCGCCCGACGGTTTTCCCGTTGGCCACACCTTCTCGGGCTATCCGCTGGGCTGCGCGGTGGGCGCCGAAATGATCCGCGTGATCCACGATGAGGGATTGCTCGAGAACGCGCGCCTGATGGGCCAGCGCCTCCGCACTGGCCTCGAAGCGATCGCTGCCACGACCCCTCACATTGGCGACGTCCGCGGCATGGGCCTCTTGCAAGGCATCGAGTTTGTGGAAGACCCGGAGAGCCTCGCTCCCCGTGCTGGCGCAGCCGCGCGCGTCACGGCTGCCGCACGTGACCGACAACTAATGATCTACTCATGCCCGACCGCCCTTGGCAGTAGCGTGCTGGAGACAGTTTTACTTGCACCACCTTTGAATATCACCAGCACAGATGTCGATCAGATCCTTGATCGACTAACTGATGCGATTGGAGCCGCATGACCGAGATCGATGACGCAGCAGCGATGTACCGGGCAGCGGTCGACGTAGCCCTGACGGGCGAGGTTGGGATGTGCCCCGATTTTGATCGGCACCTGCAAGAAGAGGTTTGGCGTCTGCTCTGTGCCGATCGTGATCGCCTGCTGACGTTCTGTCAGCGCATGGGCATCATCGTCGGCCGCTTGACGACGCGGCAGACGCTCAAGAGCGACAAGCCGATCTTCGAGCTAATCGTGCACGGCGAAGATGCGGACACCGTCCGTCAGCTCGCCGGTCGCGATCGCCCACTGCGGTAACACACACGTCGGGGTCTGACCCCGTACCTCAGACCAGCCGCGTACCATCCGGGTATGTCTCGCCGTCCCGTTGTCATCAAGCTCGGTAGCTCGACGCTGGTCGATGCGGATGGGCGCTTGCGTCGCAGCCGACTCGATCGGATTGCCGATGAGATCAGCCAGGTCGCGCAGGACACCCCGCTGTGCATCGTCTCGTCCGGCGCCATCGCACTGGGCATCGGGGCTCTCAACCGCGCCGAGCGGCCGACAACGGTCGCCGAACTGCAGGCCGCGGCCGCCGTTGGACAGGCCGTATTGCAGCAGGCCTGGCAGCGCGCGCTCGGGCGTTCTGATCGCGCGACGGGACAGGTACTGTTGGCCGCAGGCGACTTCGAACGCCGCGAGTCCTACCTCAACGCGCGGCACACACTCGAAACGCTGCTCGCATGGGGTGTGACCCCGATCGTCAACGAGAACGACTCGACGGCCACGCAAGAGATCACGTTCGGCGACAACGACGCCCTGGCCGCGCAGGTCGCCGTGCTGCT
>CAMAWJ010000091.1 GCA_945861955.1 Bifidobacterium breve | reverse complement strand
CGCGCAAATCGACGCGGAGGATCTTGTGACGTACGTCATCGCCGAGCCATGTATTGACACGAAAGACCGGTCCTGTGTGGACGTCTGTCCTGTCGATTGCATCCACGAATCGGATCGCATGTTGGTGATCGATCCGGAGGAGTGCATTGACTGCGGTGCCTGCGAGCCAGAGTGCCCAGTCGAGGCGATTTTTCCCGAGGATGCGGTCCCGGTCAAGTGGGAGCCCTTCATCAAGATCAACTACGCCTACTCCGATGGCATGGAGAGCGTCAACACGTTGGTGGCAGAGCGCATCGAGGCGTCGCCGCCCGAGCAGACCTCGTAAGGGTTTGCCCTTCGGGCGCGACGAATCGCCGTGGCCCTTGAACTGATCATCGGTCCGGCCCACGCCGGCAAGATCGCGGCGCTCTATGAGCGCTACCTCGCCGAACTGGCTGCTGGGCGTAAGGCTGCGCTCGTCGTACCCGATCAGACAGCTAAGGCCGTGACAGAGCGAGAACTTCTGGCACGAGCCACAGGCGTGGTGGGTGCCGACGTTGTCACGTTCGACACGCTGTTTGAGCGCATTGCCCGTGCCACCGGTGATCGCCGCACGATGTTGCATGGTGCGGCACGGCAGGTACTGCTGCGCCGCGTGTTGCCAGACGCTCCGGCGACGCTGACGGCGCGGTTCGACCGGTTGGGTTCGGCCTTGCTGGGGCCTGACGATGTGCGTGCCGTCGGAGATGCCTCGCTGGCGGAAAGCTATGCAACCTGGTGGGCGGCACTCGATGCGCAACAGCTCGTTGACCGCGCGCGTCTGCGGATCGAAGTGGTCGCTGCATTGCGCCGAGACGTGGCAGCGTGGCCCGCAGGTGAGGTGCTCTTCGCACAGGGCTTCGACGACCTCAGCATGGCGCAAGAGACGCTGTTGACGCTGATTGGTCAGCGCGCTCGCGCCGTTGTCAGCCTGCCGTATGAGGCCGGCCGAAGCCCATTTGCGGTCCTGATGCCGGTCGTGGGTCGGCTGGCCGACTTGGCTGGCAGTGGCGGCATCGTCGAGTTGCCTGGGGGCGCGTTTGATCGCGACCCGGGGTTGGCGGCGTTGGAACGGCGGCTCGGTGAGGCAGATCCCGATCGCAGTGCCGCACCACCTAATCTCACAGGCATTGCGACGGCCGAGGTCGAAGGCGAACGCGGCGAGGCCGAGGTCGTTGTCGGTTGTGTCGCGGAGGCCCTACGTGCGGGCATTGGTGGACAACGCATTGCGATTATTGGTCCACGTGGTGCGGCGGACCGGATACGGCTTGTGCGGCAGTTGCGGGAGGCTGGCATCGAGGCGGTCGGCAAGGATCAACGCGCGCTCGTGAAGACGCCGTTCGGACGGGCACTGGTTGCACTGCTCGGCCTAGCCTGGGCGCCAGAGCCGACTGATAGTGATCGCCTGACCTGGCTTCGTTCGCCATGGAGCGGGGCTCCGGCACACCTTGTCGAGCGCAGCGAACGGCCGATGCGCCGCTCGCTCGATACGCTCGAGAACGCGATTGAGAAGGCGGGGGAGCCGCTCTTGCGGGCGCTGGCGCTGCCGCCGGGATCGCGTGGGGGAGAGACGGCTGCCGGCGAGGTTGCGGCGGCCGTGCGGGGCATGGTGCAGCGTGCTCACGGAGATCGAGCCCCAGTTGCCACAACGATGGTGCGCGAGGACGTGGCCGTCGCAGCAGCCGTGCTGTCGTACCTGCAGACGCTAGATGTCGTCAAGCCAGCTCCCTCCCGTGCTGAGGTACGGGAACTCCTCGCCGAGTTGACGATCTCGATGCGGCAGACCCGCGCCGATGCAATCTGCATTCTCGATCCACGCGATGCTCGCACGATTGACGTTGACGTGGCGATTGTGCTCGGATTGGAAGAGCCGATGTTTGGTGTCGGGACGTCGGCCGCGCAGGACCCGCTCGTCGAGGCTCCCGACCAAAGCGAAGTCGCACGCCACCTTGTCTACAGCGCCGTCACGCGCCCGCGGCGGAGGCTTGTGTTGGTTCGTCGTGTGTCCGATGATGAAGGCAGCCCATTGGCCGCCACGGCGATCTGGGAAGACCTAATGATCGCTGCTGGCGAGCCGCCGACTGCCTATCGTCGTCGCTTCTCCGACGCCGTCTTGCCGCTGTTGGAGGCACCGACCGTGCGCGAGCGTGCTCGCAGCATCGCGTACCTGGCGGCGACCGATCGTCCCGAGGCCCTACGTCTGGCTGGCGTCGCGGGTGTCAGTGGCGCAATTCGCCGTGCTGTCGCAGCGCCCCGTCGCAACACGCGCCTCGTCGATCCGCGCGTCGTCGACGTGTTGCGAGCACGGGAGCTGTTTGGCGTCACCGAGATCGACCGCTTTGGTGATTGCTCTCAGATCTGGTTTATCGAGCGCCGTCTGAGTCCCAACGTGATCGATCAGCCGATCGACAATCGCCTGCGTGTGGGCACGCTCGCGCATACGGTGCTGGGTCGCTTCTACAAAGAGGTGCCGGCGCTCTTGCAGACGACGGTGATTGGCCCTGACGACGCCGATCGGGCGATGGTCGAGATGGTGCGGATCGTCGATGAGGAGATGGTCAAGCTCCAACCGATCGTGGCGGGGGATCCACTCACCCTCGAACTGCTCGGCTGGGGCCTTCGTCGTGACCTTGCTCGGCTGATCCAGCAGGCGGCACGCAACGCGGCACCGCTCATCCCAACGGAGTTCGAGGTCGCTTTTGGTGGGCGCGGCGCGCAGCCTGGCCGTAAGAAGGGGCTTAATATCGGCCCCGCGCACGTGTCGGGCAAGATCGATCGGATTGACGCAGATCCGGCCTTTACCGCCCGGGCGATGGTCGTCGACTACAAGACCAGCACGATTAGCACCGGTGCCCAGATCATGCGTGACGGAAAGCTACAGATCCCACTCTACCTGCTTGCGTTGCGTGAGGTGCTTGGGCGAGAGCCCGTTGGTGGCCTGCTCGTATCGATCCGCAAGGGTCACGTACGAGGCATTGTCGACGTCGACGAGCTCGACGTTCTGCCCGCCAACATTGCCCGCGAAGACCGCCTCAGCCACGACGACTTCGAGGCAGCACTTGAGGCTGCCCGCAGCGAGGCCGCGGCGCGAGTATTGCGGATCCGCGATGGCGATGTGCGCCACGATCCACAGACGCAGATGCTCTGTGAGCGGTTCTGCGACTACCGCGGAATCTGTCGGGTGGAGCGATGACTATGCGCCTTCCAAGACCCGAGTTGTCGCCGGCCCAGCTCGCGGCTGTCGAGGCGCCTGGCGGGGTCTTCGTCGATGCCGGAGCTGGCTCGGGCAAGACCACGGTACTGGTCGAGCGTTATGTGCGATCCGTGACGGAGCGCAACCACTTGCCTGCGCAGGTGCTGGCCGTCACCTTCACCACGCGGGCCGCGGGCGAGATGCGCGAACGCATTCGAGGACGCCTGCGCTTTGAGGGACGTGACGATCTGATTCCACTCGTCGAGAG
>CAMAWJ010000090.1 GCA_945861955.1 Bifidobacterium breve | reverse complement strand
CGGGCGACGGGGCGGAGGTCGAATTTCTGGCATACTCATGCCCGCTCGGGGTATGGCGCAGCCTGGTAGCGCGCTCCGTTCGGGACGGAGAGGTCCGCAGTTCGAATCTGCGTACCCCGATGAGCAGTCAAGGGCGGCCTCCCGAGCCGTCCCGCCCGTAGTCTTAGGCGATGCCCTACGGCTGGCCCTACCTCGTGATCGTGCTTTTGCAGGCCTCGATCATCCCGCTGGTCCGCGACCCTGCGCTCTTGCCACGCATTCCGCGGCACCCGCTGCTGGGACTCTTGCCGCTGGTCGCGATTGGCGGTGGCGTGATCTTTCTGGGTGCTGTGCCGAGTGCAGTTGGGGCTGTAACGACGCTCGCCGCCTTCGCGGTGCCTCCGCTTGCGCTTTTCGCCGCTTGGCATGTCCGCCGCGCCGCGCTCCCTCTCGCGATCGTCTCGCCGATCCTGTGGCTGATCGTCTGGCGTCTGCCAACGACCGGCTGGACGCAACTGGCAGGCGACCTGTTGATTGTGCTCGCGGCCGTCTCGCTGGGACGACTGACGGGGTGGATTGCGCCGCGCGCAGCCTTGGTCGTCGGGGTTCTCGTCGCGACGGCGGTCGACGTCTGGCAGGTGTTGACGATCCAAGTTCAGCCGGTCGCCACGGCGCTCGCGACGGCGGTGCCAGCGCGTGGGCTACCGGCGTTGCAGCAGTTTGAGATGGTCGGGGCCTCGATGGGTTGGGGCGACGCCTACCTCGCTGCACTGGTCGGGGCGATCGTGGCGATGAGCGTGCGCGCGACGGTTGCGGCGACGATCGCCACGGCAATCACGGGCCTCTCGCTCGGGCTGCTCTTCAACGTGCTCGATCTGCTTCCCGCAACGGTTCCCGTTGCGCTTGGATTGATTGCCGCAGGCTGTGTCGAACACCGCGCCGTGCGCGTCTGGGCACAAGCGGCAAGCGATCGCCGCAAACGCCCTAGGATGTCCGCAGACAAGGAGGCCTAACCAGCCATGGCGACGACGATGCCCAAGCTCGATGAACAACTTTTGATTGGTGGGACGTGGACCGACGCGACCGGTGGTGCGCGTTTTGATGTGACCGACCCGGGCAGTGGTGCGACGGTCGGCTCCGTGCCGAACGCGACGCAGGCCGACGTTACGGCCGCGATCGACGCTGCTGCAGCCGCACTCCCGAGCTGGCGCTCGACGCCGGCGCTGCAGCGTGCTCGCATCCTCCGCAAGTCCGCCGATTTGATGCGCGAGCGCGCCGTTGAGATCGCAACGTGTATGACCTCCGAGCAGGGCAAGCCGCTTGCCGAGGCGAAGGGTGAGGTCGAGTACGCCGCCTCCTTCTTCGAGTGGTTCGCCGGCGAGGCCGAGCGCGTCTACGGCCAGGTCGTCTCGCCGATGAACACGAACAATCGCGTGCTCGTGCTGCGCCAGCCCGTCGGCGTGGTCGCGGCGATTACACCTTGGAACTTCCCGGCCGCGATGATGACGCGCAAGCTCGGCCCCGCGATGGCTGCTGGCTGCACCAGTATCGTCAAGCCCGCCAGTGCGACACCGCTGACGGCTGCGCTCGTGCTCCGTTGCATCGAGGATGCTGGTGCACCTGCCGGCGTGGTCAACCTCGTCACGTCGCGCGACGCCGCCATGGTTGCCAACACGATCTTTACTGACGCCCGCGTCAAGAAGATCTCGTTTACCGGCTCCACGGAGATCGGCAAAGACCTGATCCGTGCCTCTGCACACCAGGTCAAGCGCCTCAGCCTCGAGCTGGGCGGCCATGCGCCGTACATCATCTTCGAGGACGCCGATCTCGACGAGGCAATCGAGGGTCTGATTGCCTCCAAGTACCGCAATGCCGGCCAGACCTGCGTCTGTGCTAACCGCGCCTACGTGCAGCGAAGCGTCTACGAGGACTTTCTCGCGCGGCTCGTCAAGCGGGTCAGCGAGATGCCCGTCGGTCATGGTCTGACAGAGGGCACCGTGATTGGGCCAATGATCAACGAGGCCGCAGTTGAGAAGGCCGACGAGCACGTCCAAGACGCACTCGCCAAGGGTGCCAAGCTGGCCTACGGCGGCCATCGCCTGACGGAGGGCGAGTACGCCAACGGTGCCTTCTACGAGCCGACCATCATCGACGGCGTCACGCCCGACATGCTGATCCACTACGAGGAGACCTTTGGTCCCGTGGCCGGCCTGACGGCGTTTGATACCGAAGACGAAGTGATCGAGCTCGCGAACTCTTCCGAGTACGGCCTCGCCTCGTACTTCCACACCAAGGACTACGCGCGCTTGCTGCGCGTCGCCGAGCGCCTCGAGTACGGCATCGTTGGTGCCAACGCGGGCATCATTTCGGCGGCGAACGCGCCGTTTGGTGGTGTCAAGGAATCGGGCTATGGCCGCGAGGGCGGCTCGGTTGGTATCGACGAGTACCTCGACGTCAAGTACGTCTTGATCGGCGGAGTGGGGACGGTCTAGACGATGCGTGCCGTCCGTCAGCATGCGTACGACGCACCACTGGTCGTGGAAGAGGTGCCGGCACCGGTGGTCGGGATTGGCGAATCGCTGATCTTGATGACCTATGGGGCCGTCAACCCGCTCGACGTCTGGATCTCGCTCGGCAGCGTGGGGGCGGCTGGACCGCTTCCGCGCACGCCAGGCTGTGAAGGCGTTGGCACGACCGACGATGGTCAGCGCGTGGCGTTTCGTGGCGCCGGTCTGGGTATCGTGCGCGACGGCGCGTGGGCCGAGCAGGTTGCCGTGCCCGATGTGGCGCTGGCGGCGATTCCAGAAGGCTGTTCCGATCAGGAGGCTGCCGCGCTCGGCATTCCGGGCGTGACGGCGCTTGATTGTCTCGACCTGACAGAGGTCGGTAAGGGCACCACCGTGTTGGTGCTCGGCGCATCGGGCGGGGTCTCGACGATCGCCATGCAATTGGCGAAGACGCGTGGTGCGCGGGTCATTGCACAGACCAGCTCGTCCGAGCGCGTTGGCCAGATCTCGCGCTTTGCGCACGAGGTCGTCGTTGCGGACGCTGCGACGCTCGAAGAAGAAGTACGACTCCTCGCACCCGAGGGCATCGACGTGGTTGTCGATCCGCTCGCGGGAGCATTTGCGGCGCCGTGCGTGCGTCTGTTGGCAGCAGGTGGACGACTCGTGCTCTACGGCGCCAGCGCCGGCTCCGAGTTCTCGTTTGCTCCTCAGGAGATGTACCGCAAGAACGCTCGGGTGATCGGCTACAGCGGACTGCCCGTAGCGCCCGCGGCGACGGCCCGCAGTCAAGAGGCGTTGTTCGCTCTGGTCGCAGCCGGGACGCTCGAGGTTGTGATCGCCGACGAGCTTTCGTTCGACGATGCCAACATCGCCATCTCGCGTATTCGCGAGAACAGCGTTGGTGGCAAGCTGCTGCTGAAGCCCTAGAGCTCCTCGGGCTCGGTCAGAGCCGCGATCCGCGCGTTGCGCTTGCGGCGCCGTCGCCAGACGACAAACATTGCGAGCAGGCGAATTCCGAGCATCCCGGCGCCGAGAAA
>CAMAWJ010000089.1 GCA_945861955.1 Bifidobacterium breve | reverse complement strand
GCCTGGAGCCCCGTCGATCTGCACGGCCTGCTGACGCGCGTGCCACCCGAGCAATTGGTCTGGGCGTCCGACCTGCCCTACGGCACGATCCGCGAGAGTCTCTTGGCAACCCTCGCCGTGCTGCTCGAGGTCGGTGCCAGCCGCGAGGTGACCGCCGCGATTGTGGGCGGCACGATGGACCGCCTCCTGCACGGCGAGCACGCCGTGCTCTCGGCAGCCCCAATCGCACCGCGCGAGCGTGTCGTCAACTTGGCGCGTCAGCGCGTCGGTGGCTACCTCGTCGCCCTCTTGCCTTCGATCTGGCAGCACCGCCCCGACTACGTCGGCCACTTCGGTCTCGCCGCTGCGGTCTGCCGCGACGATGAGGGCGAACTTGGTTCCGTCGCCGAGCTGATCAGCTTGGCTGAGGCGACGTGGACGGCTGCGCTGGAGCACGCCGGCACAGAACGCCCTACGCTCGACAATGTCCGAGAGACGTTCGAGCTTCTGCTCGCAGCTTGGGTCTTCGCCTATTCGCCCGTTACGCAGCGCCGCTGGGAGGCCCTCGCATGATCGCCACTGTTGTACTCGCCGCCGGACGCTCCGAACGCTTTGGTTCGCCAAAGCTCCTCGCCGAATGGTGGGGTCGCCCACTCGTCGAACGCGCACTCGAGATCGCTCCACCCGGGCTCAAGGTCGCCGTCATCAGCACGCCGACGGCCAAGCTGCTGCCGCTCTTTCAGGCCCATGGCTTTCAGTGCATCCGCAATCCCAAGCCGGCCCAGGGCCAGTCCTCCTCGCTGCGACTCGCGCTCGATGTGATGCCCGCCGAGATCGAAGCAGTACTCGTGTTGCTTGGCGACGCACCGGCTGTGCCAACGACTGTTGTCGATCGCGTGCTGACGGCCTACCGTCGCCTCAACTGCGCCGTCACGGCCTCGTACGAGGACCGCACCGCTCCCCCGGTCGTGATTCCGCGCTCCGATTGGGAGCGCATTGCCGCCACGGGTGATCGCCCAGGCGAGGCCCTCAACCCGGAGCCAATCGACATGAGCGATCTGCTCAGCGGTGGCGAAGACGTCGATACCCCCGAGGATCTCTTCCGCCTCGCCGCCATGCGCGCCGGCGTCGAATTAATCGAGCCGATGAGCACGTCCGAGCTCGACTCGCGCCTCGACGATCCCGAACCTTTCGCGGTGCGCCTGCGTCGCCGCAACTCGGCGACAGCCACGCGTCCCGCGGTCACACCCCTCGCCCTCGAGAAGCTCGCAATCGAGCATTTCCGTGGCACCGAGGTGATCGCCCGTGTTGGCGACGAGTACGTCGGCCTACTCGGGTAGGACATCACATCCGCGCGGTTGTGATGTCCTCCCCCACCAGAACGCCACTGCTCTGATCACCCCGCGCCATGGGGCGGACATCACAACCGCGCGGATGTGGTGTCCTACCTGGGTCGCGAGCGGCCCTGGATCGCGCGGCGTGGGGTCGTGGGTTCCCTGGCCCCGGAGTGCTCCCTGCTCTAGCAGGCGGCGTGCTTCTCGAGCAACTGCATCAGCTCGACGAGGAACGCATCGCGCTGCCGTTGCAGATCCGCGATCGAGCGGCCGGCGGCCTCGTCATCGCAGCCCGCGACCATCTTGTCGCGCAGTTCCTTCGTCAACGGCGGCGCCTCAAGGCGGGTCCACGGTTCGAGCAGCGAATCGCCGAAGTGGTCGAGCATGTGGCCCATGCCGCCCTCGCCACCCGCCAGGTGGAAGGTGAGACCGACTCCCATCTGCGCCCAGCGCACACCTGGTCCATAGACCAGCGCGACGTCGCACTCTTCGACGGTAGCCTCGTCGTTGGAGACCATGTGCAGCAGCTCGCGCCAGACGGCGTCTTGCAGTCGATTGGCGACAAAGCCAGGCAGTTCGTTGGAGCAGCGCAGCGCCTTCTTGCCGGCGCGCGTGTAGAAGTCGAGCGTCCAGTCGACGACGGCTGGGTCGGTCTGCTCGCCCCCCACCACCTCGACGAGTGGCACAAGGTACGGCGGGTTAAACGGGTGGCCGACAACGAGCCGCTCGGGGTGCGCGGAGGCACCGGCCATGTCGGTCATGCGGTAGCCCGACGTGCTCGATAGGATCGGCACGCCCGGCGGCGTCGCTGCGTCGATCTGCGCCAGCGTGTCGATCTTTAGCTGCAACACCTCGGGACAGTTCTCTTGGATTACATCGGCGACAGCGCCGACCTCCTCCAGCGTGTCGACCATGCGCAAGCGTTCGCGCGACGCGCCCGGTGCGAGCCCGAGCTGCTCGAGCGACGGCCAGGCGATGTCGAGCAGACGCTGCAGCTTCTCGGCCCCATCAGGCGCCGGATCCCAGACCACGACGTCGTAGCCCTGTGCCAGAAACTTGGCTGCCCAACCACCGCCGATGACACCTGCACCAACGATGCCGACAGTCTGGACTTGATCAGCGGGAGTTTTTGGGGTCCACGTCATAGGTCAAGAGCGTACAGGGCGCCGCGAAGGTACTCGTTCCGGCTAGCCCACCCGCTCAACACACCGACCCAACGAACCGCGGCGAGCTACTCGCAGTCGCAGTCCGCGCAGATCTTCTTCAGCTGCGCACGCAACGAGTCGGGACACGGCTCGTCGCAGGCCTGCCGCACCACCGTGCGCATTCCGGCCTCAAAGCTGTAGCACTGGGCACAGGTTGGGCAGACGGCGAGGTGCTCCTCGACGGTGCGCACCTCCTCGACAGAGAGTGCGCGATCGACGTAGGCCTGCATGCAACGCTCGGCCTGCAGACACGGTTCGGGTCGGGCCTGGGTGCTCATACGGTGCCCTGCTCGGCATGGTCGGCCAGGGCGCGCTTGAGCACGCGCCGGCCTCGATGCAGACGGCTCATGACCGTGCCAACGGGGATCTCGAGCACATCGGCGGCCTCTTGATAGGAAAGATCGCCGAGGTCGACCAGCACAACGACCTCGCGGAACGGCAGCGACAGCTCGGCCAACGCGTCCAAGACCGGACCGGGCGAGAGTCGCTCGACCAAGACATCAACATCGGCAACCGGGTTGCCGCCGAGACGCTCGTAGAGGTAGTAGTCGTCGGCCTCGAGACCCAACTGCTCGGGTGCTCGCTTCTGCTTGCGCGCGTTATCAATCGCAAGGTTATGCAGGATGCGCAGCAACCATGCGCGCAGATTCGTGCCGGACTCGTACGAGCGCCACGAACGGAAGGCGCGGGCGTAGGCCTCTTGAACAAGATCCTCGGCGGCCTGGTAGTCCCGTGCCAGGCGGCGAGCGACCCGCCAGACATCGTCGGCAAGCGCGAGGGCCTCTTCGTCGAAGGCGAGCCGTGCAGGATCGACCGCTGGTTCGAGCTGGTCGGCAGCGTCATCGGACACACTCCGAGGGTACCAGTCAGACGCGCGAGGATTGACGGGCGCTACGAGGGTTGGGCAATCCATACGATCCAAAACGCCGTTACAGTCGACCGCATTCCATCTTCCAAGCGATACTAAGGGTGTGCGACGCCTTTTTTATCGCCTCACCAGCCTCAAGGCCTATCGGTGGC
>CAMAWJ010000088.1 GCA_945861955.1 Bifidobacterium breve | reverse complement strand
CTCGCCAAGGTGACGCAGCTGGTGCTTGTGATCGGGTCGGCGAACTCGTCGAACTCCTGTCGTCTCGTCGAGGTCGCCCGCGATGCAGGGGTCGATAGCTTCCTGATTGAAGACGAGAGCGAGATCGATCCAACCTGGATTGGAGACCGCACGAAAATCGGTATCACCTCAGGTGCATCTGCCCCGGAGCGTCTGGTCCTTGGTGTGATCGAGTGGTTCCGTGATCGTTCTGACGGAATTACCGTCTCGGAGCTCGAGACCGTGCATGAGGACGTCTCGTTCCAACTACCGCGACCGATTCGGCGCGCGCTTGCCTTGGTCGCGGTCGAGACAGCGACTCAAGACAGCTAACGGTCGACCCGGCCGTGCCGTAGCTCGCCAATTGTTTCGAGCCAGTGCAGACTCCGGACGTAACCTTGACAGGGCTTCAGATCCGTGTACGGTCTCCACATGAGTCTACGAAGTCTTTTTCTAACGTTGGTCTTTGCCATTACTGTCGCTCTGCCCGCTGGTGCTAGTGCACAGGGGGCAGGCACCCCCACACAGGCATGGACCGATGGCGCGACCGTCGGCTCGACGACGGGCGCAGGCTGGGGTGCCATGGCGGGAGGCGTCGCTGGACGCCCCTACGTGACGCGCCTGACCGCGACGAACGCTGGCGTGGAGAGCGTGCTGATCGACGGTGGTACGACGACTCCGCCGCCCATGACAGGAGGCATCCCGACGGTGGTGATCTCTCCCACCAATCTTTGCCAGGCAGGACAGACGCCAGCCCAGGGCCAATGCTACGCCACGCCAAATCGAGTCGGGCTCGCCCTTGGCGTTCCCCAGACCGATAACGTCAATACTGATCTGACCGGCGCCGCGACTGTCGAAACGATTTTCGACATGACCGTGCGCATGAACACGCTGGGGCAATCTCTGCGCTGGTCGTGGGCAAACCTCGACCTGCTCTATTGGAGCGCGACGGGGCTCGGCACGGCCGATGCGCAGGTACGGATCCGCTTCCGCCCGGTCGCCACGCAGTTCGTGACTGACTTCCCATCCGGTAACGGCTGCACTGCGACCCCAATCTTCGCCTGCAACCCCCTGCAGGCTTCTGTGCAGGTGCTTTCCGCCAACATCTCCTTCAGCCTCGACGACACAGTCAACGCCGCCCTGACCGGAGCCATCTTCGCAACGCAGGGAGCGATCTTCGGCTTTGTCAATCCGACGGGGACGGCGTCGGCACCGGTGCTCGACCTGCAGATGGCCGCAGCGCACTTGAGGGCCGACGGGCAGGTCCAGACGGGTCAGATGAAGGCGGTCCTGCCCGCCCAGACGCTGCTTAACGTCTATGGCGTGCTCCCCGCGGATGCTGCTACGTTCTTCAGCGCAACCCGATCCGGCTCGACCGGCACGAACGGCGCTCCGAGCTACAGCGTATGGAGCGCGGGCACCGAAGGCACTGACGGCCTGCTGATCACCGTCCCTGACATCACGTTCAGTGCCCCGACCTACAAGGTTAAGCGCAAGTCGGTGGCCGCGAAGACCACCGTCAAGACCAGTGGCAGCAGCACGTCCGTCTCCGTCAAGGCGCTCAGCGCCTGTCGCAAGAGTGTCTGCACGGCGACGTTGTACACCACGGGCACGGCCGTCTCGGGCAAGGCCAAAAAAATAGCGAGCGGAGTTTCGGCGGCCGATGGCTCGCTGACCCTCGTGTTCCCGAAGGCGAAGCTTAAGAAGGGCGCTCCGTATTCCGTCACAATCCGGCTTAAGAAGGGCTCCAAGTTGGTCACAACCGCAGCCGGCCTCAACGGCGGGGCCATCGCGTGGGGCAACAGTGGCAGCGGCGGCAACGGTGGCAACGGTGGCAGCGGCGGCAACGGTGGCAACGGTGACCAGCGACTCGCGCGACGCTAGTTGAGCCGAGCGTTACGAACGTAGTGTGCAGACTGCGCGTGCAGCCGCACGGAGATCGTCGCCACTGGAGCGTAGTGCCTCGCGGATGGGCTTGACGCCCCGACCAATACCGAGTACCGCGGTTGCGCCGACTTCATAGAGCGCTGCTGCATCGGCATCGACCCGCCCGCCAAAAATCACGCACGGCAGGCCGGCAGAGTGGGCCGCTTGGGCGACGCGCGCGACCGTCTTACCCGCCGCGCTCTGTGCGTCAACCGCACCCTCGGCGGTCAACACGAGTTCTGCTCTGGCAAGCTGCTCAGCGAAGCCTGTCTCTTGCATCACCAATTCGGCGCCCGGGATCGGTGTTGCCCCTAGGAGAAAGCAGGCAGCGCCGAGGCCACCCGCTGCGCCAGCACCGGGTCGGCGTGCGCGATCGCCGTACAGCACGTCCAACTTCGCGAGACCGGCGTCGAGGATGGCGACCTGCTCGGGCGACGCGCCCTTCTGAGGTCCGAAAACGGGCGCAGCACCGCATGGACCCGCCAAGGGGCTATCCACATCTAGGGCGACCACGAGCTCCGTCCGAGCAAGGCGCGGATCCAGACCACCGAGCTCGAGACGAGCAACCGCCGGAAGATCCATCCCGCGGCCGCGCAGCACATTTCCATCGCTGTCGAAGGCCTTCAGACCGAGGCCAATCAGGAGACCGAGCCCTCCGTCAACGGTCGCCGAGCCACCAAGACCAATCACGATCCGCGGAGCCTGCAGCCCGAGTGCGGCCAGCACCAGTGGCGCGATTCCTGCACTCGTAGCGCGCATCACATCGCGACGGCTGCGCGGAATGTGCATCAGTCCGATTGCCTCGGCCGCCTCAACAACGCAGGACCCATCGGGCAAAACGCCGAGCGCAGCCTTACGAGGCCGCCCAATCGCATCGCGCGTACTAATCATTTCGCGACGTCCACCCCGACCCCGGACGATCGCGTCACAGGTACCTTCGCCCCCATCGGCGAGGGGGTGCTCGATTGCGTCCCAGCCAGCCTGGCGGCAGCCTTCGGCCATCGCCTGCGCGGCCTCGTGAGCATCGAGAGCACCGCGGAGTTTGTCGGGCGCACAGAGGGCAACAGGAGTCATGGTCAGCCGAGGAGGTGGAGGGACGAAAGGGAAACGGAAGCGACGGGCGGAGTATCAACGATCGCACCATCGACGGAGACGGCGTGCGTGACAGGATCGACGCGTACCGATGCCGTCGTCGTATTGCGCACCATGTCTGCCGCGCCGAGCGAGCGCGTGCCATGGACGCCGACTCGTTGCTTCGCGGTAGGTAACTCGGCCGCGCCTCCCCCAGCGATCGCCGCTTGGCTGGTGAAGGCCAGGCTCAGCCGCGCCGGCGCAGTCCCGATGGCACCGATCTGTGCTGCGACGCGCGTTGGCTCGGAGAACGCGGTGGAGGCATTCGGATCCCCACTCACGCCCCAGGTGGGAAACCCCGCCTTCAGCACGAGAAACGGCTTGACGGCGAACCACGCCGGGCTCCAGAGCACGATGTCGGCCAGCTTGCCCACCTCGAGCGAGCCAATTTGCTCGGCCATGCCATGGGCGATTGCGGGATTGATCGTTGCTTTGGCGAGATAGCGCAAGACACGCTCGTTGTCGTGCCCGCTCGC
>CAMAWJ010000087.1 GCA_945861955.1 Bifidobacterium breve | reverse complement strand
CTGGCTTTTACGCTGGCGCCGGTCGCTGCGCATCTCTCAACGCTGATCGCGGCACCTGTCGCTTTTGCGAACGACTGCGTGGGTGTTCCTGCGCAGGCGGCGGTGGCCGAGCTCGCCGATGGCGATGTGCTGCTGCTCGAGAACCTGCGTTTTCATAGCGAGGAAGAGGCCAACGAACCGGTTTTCGCGGCCCAGTTGGCAGAGCTCGCCGACGTCTACGTCAACGATGCGTTTGGCGCCGCTCACCGTGCTCATGCTTCGACCGAGGGCGTTACACATCTCCTGCCTGCCTACGCCGGACTGTTGATGGAACGCGAGGTGTCGGCGCTGACATCCCTGCTCGAAGAGTCTCAGCACCCGTTTGTGGCGATCGTCGGTGGCGTCAAGGTGGCCGACAAGATCGCCGTGCTCGAGCGATTGGTCGAGGTTGCAGACACGGTGCTGATTGGTGGCGCGATGGCTTTCACGTTCGTCGTGGCGGAGGGGGGACAGGTCGGGTCTTCGCTTCACGAAGACGCTGACGGTCAGGCGATTGCGATGCGCGCAAAGGCAAAGGCCGAGGCCACGGGGTGCGAGCTTCTGCTGCCGAGTGACGTACTGGCAGCGGATAGCTTCAGCGCCGAGGCGGCTACCCAGGTGACGCCCGCGGATGAGGTACCTGTCGGCTGGATGGGGTTGGACATCGGACCCGATGCGACAGCCGTCTACGTCGAGCGCATTCGCAACGCCAAGACGGTGTTGTGGAACGGACCGATGGGCGCGTTCGAGATGGCACCGTTCGCCACCGCAACACGGGCCGTTGCTGCCGCAGTTGCTGAATGTGCGGGAACGACAGTCGTTGGTGGCGGCGATAGCGTTGCTGCGATTACCCAGTTTGGCTTTGCCGATCAGGTCACTCACGTCTCGACCGGTGGGGGCGCCAGTCTCGAGTTGCTCGAGGGCCGCGTCCTGCCCGGTGTCGCCGCTATCCCGGAGGTTTCATCATGAGTCGTCGTCCACTGGTTGCCGGCAACTGGAAGATGTTCAAGACGCGTGCCGAGGCACGCGCATTCGCCGAGACGTTGGCAGTCAACCTGGCGCAGGCCGACGGGGTCGACCTGGCGATCTGCCCGCCGTTTACGTCGATCGACGTTGTGGCAACGATCGTGCAAGGCACGGGAGTCGGGGTCTTCGGACAGACGGGTCACGAGAGCGAAAATGGGGCTCACACGGGAGAGATCTCGATGGGCATGTTGGTGGACGCCGGCGCAAGTGGTGTGTTGCTCGGCCACTCCGAGCGTCGTGCCGATTGTGCCGAGACGGATCAGGCGCTGGCGCGCAAGGTTCCAGC
The DNA here is from genome assembly GCA_945861955.1 of Bifidobacterium breve. Taxonomy (GTDB): domain Bacteria; phylum Actinomycetota; class Thermoleophilia; order Gaiellales; family F1-60-MAGs149; genus F1-60-MAGs149. The sequence continues at coordinate 2,325 of CAMAWJ010000087.1, read as the reverse complement.
GGCGCTGGCAGCAGGACTGACGCCCGTCTTGTGCGTCGGCGAGTCTGAGTTCGAGCGCGATTCGGGAAGCACGAAATCGATCCTCGATACGCAGGTTCGCGAGGGTCTGTCCGGTGTGCCCAAGGATCGCCTCGGCGACGTGGTCGTTGCCTACGAGCCAATCTGGGCAATTGGGACTGGTAAGTCGGCGACGCCCGAGATCGCGCAGGAGGCACACGCCTGGATTCGTGAGGAGCTCCGCTCGCTCGCCGGCGACACGGCCGATGTGATTCGGATCCTGTATGGCGGCTCCGTCAAGCCCGAGAACGCGGCAGAGCTGATGGCGCTCCCCGACGTCGACGGCGCGCTCGTGGGTGGAGCCGCTCTTGACGCGCTCAGCCTGCTGGCGATTGCGGCGGCCGCACGGCCGTGACCACGCCTGTTGTCCTCGTCATCCTCGATGGCTGGGGCATTGCGCCACCAGGGCCTGGCAACGCAGTCGAACTCGCCAACACGCCCGTCTTCGATCAGCTTTGGGTGGATTGCCCACATGGCCAGTTGGTTGCCTCCGGACGCGAGGTAGGGCTCCCCGAGGGGCAGATGGGCAATTCGGAGGTCGGGCATCTTGCGATCGGCGCCGGCCGGGTTGTTGCTCAAGATCTGGTGCGGGTTTCTGACGCAGCGGCTGACAACTTTCGAAATGTGCCGGCCTTGGTGGCGGCCTGCGAGCGGGCACGGGCTGGCTCGGGCACATTCCACATTGTTGGGCTCGTCTCCGACGGTGGTGTGCACAGCCACGTCGACCATCTGCGCGGACTCGTTCGACTAGCAACGTCGATTGGCGTGCCCAGTGTTGCGGTGCACGCGATTACCGACGGGCGTGACGTATCGCCGGAGCAGGCACGTGGACTTTTGACCGAGCTGGAGAGCGAGTGGGTCGGAGGACCTGCGCGCATTGTCGACGTCTGCGGCCGGATCCACGCGATGGATCGCGATCAGCGCTGGGAACGCACCGAGCGAGCCTGGCGTCTGTACTCAGAGGGTGTGGGAGAAATCAGTGCGTCCGTCCAAGGAGCGATAGCTGCTTCGTATGACGCTGGCATCTCCGACGAATTTGTCGAGCCGAGGGTGATCGGCGATGGAACCGGTCGCATCGAGCACGACGACGAGGTCATTTTTTTCAACTTCCGTCCGGATCGGGCGCGGCAGATCTGCATGGCCCTCGCTGACGATCAGTTCGGCGCCTTCGATCGTGGTCAGCACGGTCCGGCGCGCCTGACGGCGATGACCGCGTACTGGGATGGTCAGCCAGGCGCGATCGCCTTCTCCGAGGACCGGCCCGACAACGTCTTGGCGGACGCGCTCGAAGCGGCCGGCGTCACGCAACTCCACGTCGCCGAGACCGAGAAGTATGCCCACGTGACGTACTTCTTCAATGGCGGACGCGAGCTCGAACACACGGGGGAGACGCGCAGCATGATCCCTTCGCCTCGCGACGTTGCAACGTACGACCTTAAGCCCGAGATGAGTGCTGCCGGCGTGGCCGCGGCCGCGATCGCAGGCATTCGAGATGGCGTGACGAGCTTCGTGATCGTTAACTTTGCGAACCCGGACATGGTCGGGCACACGGGTGACATCCCAGCCGTCGTGCGTGCGGTTGAGGAAGTCGATCGGCAACTTGGACACGTTGTCGACGCGGTGCGCGCAGCCGATGGGATCGCGTTGATCACCGCCGATCATGGTAACGCGGAGCAGATGTTGGAGTCGTCCGGCAGGCCTCACACGGCGCATACGTCGAACCCTGTGCCGCTAATCCTTGTCGGCTCGGATCGCGGGTTGGCAGCGACAGGGCGCCTCGCGGATCTTGCACCGACGTTGCTCACCTTGCTCGACGTGCCCGTCCCCTCACAGATGACGGGCGAGTCGCTCCTCAGGTAGTTCGCTCACTCCATGCCGGACACCACAAGTGCGCACGTGTCATGTCCTCCTAGGCATGCGGGTGGGGTTGGCGTGAGCGCCGTTGGCTACATGCCGAACAGCAGGCGATCGGCGAACTGCGGCGGTAGTCCGGCGTCCGTGATCTCCTTGGCCGCGGTTGCGGTGTCGTAGACCACCCTGCGAAACTCGACGCGAACGGGCACGTCGTCGTCGATATCGAGCACGAGGTAGGAGGCGCGACTATCTCCATCGCGTGGTTGCCCGACGGACCCAGGGTTTGCAAACAGCCGGACGTCGTCGCCGAGGATCTCCTCGCGGCCGGGTGGCGCATGGCCGCCGGTCACCCGATCGCCAACGCTGCGGGCCGACATCGGCACGTGGGTATGGCCCACCAGCACGACTTTGGCA
>CAMAWJ010000086.1 GCA_945861955.1 Bifidobacterium breve | reverse complement strand
TCGTCGACGCGGTTGACAGGAATCCTGACCACGAGATCGTCAGCGATGATTCGGATCGTGAGGTACTCGACCTCTTCACCCAAGACCGTGCGCTGCTCGATGCCATCGATGATGCCAGCGCCGTGCTGGGGATAGACGATCCGATCTCCGACTTTGAACACGCGGTGCTCCCTCCGACCTAGAGTCAGAAGGATAACGGTTTTCGGTCGCGAATGTGGGAGGTTACTCCGCGTTCCGGAGCAGCCGGTCGTGCAGCCGACGGAGGCCTTGCTGCACGTCGGCGGCCTTTGTCTGCGAGACCCCTTCGACCGCTGCCAGTTCGCGCAACGTCGATCGCATTAGGGCGTCAAAGGTTGGGAACGCAGCCACGATTTGGGTGGCTTCGTGATCCGTCAAATTGGGGATGTGTGCGAGTGCGCGATAGCCCCGCGGCCGCAATGAGCCATTCACAACCGAACTATCTTCATGCCCGAGCGCCCGACCAAGGGCATGGACGCCGACCAGATCCTGATAGGTAAGACTCGCAACTGCATCGAGTACTTCTTCGTCACTGCTCGTGGTGGCTGCGTTGCGGTAGTCGCGAATCGTCGCCATACGTTCGTCGAGTACGCCGTCCGAGAGCTCGCCGAGCTGCATCGAGACCAGGCGACCATCCAAACCGAGCTCATCGACATTGCGCTGAATCTCACCGACCATCCGTCCGGCCATCTCGGCGCGCTGAAGAACCGTCAGGACGTCGTCGATGGTGACATCGCCTCGAAGTTCGTGCATCGTCAGATCATCGGCACCACGATCGAGCTGGGCTCGGTGATTACGCAGTGTCGAGAGCCCCTGCGTCGCCTTCGCGAGCACGTCCGTAATCGAATCAAGCTGGTACCGCGATCCGCCGGAATAAATGTTGACGGTATCGCGCTCCTGCGAGATCGCCACGACGATCGCATCGGTCTGGCGCGCGACGCGCTCTGCCGTGCGGTGGCGTGTACCTGTCTCCGATGTCGCCAAGCTTGCGTCGGGCATCAGGTGCACGTTGGCACTCATGATGTGCTTCAGCTCGGCATCGAGCACGATCGCGCCGTCCATTTTGGCGAGCTCATACAACATCTGTGACGAGAACGGCATGTCGAGTTCGATGCCACCCGAAATCAACGGCGAGATCTCATCGCGCGTCGCAATCACAATCAGCGCACCAAGATGTCCCATGATGATGTCGTTGATGCCGAGACGAAGATCGGTGCCCGGCGCAAGCAGGCGCAGCGCACTGGCGAGGCGAGGGTTTCGGCGTGGATCGATCAGCATTGGAAAGGTATCGTAGCCGGGTGACGAATTCTAAGCCGATCTTGATCGTCGATGGCGATGCACTAGCCCATCGCGCCTACCACGCGCTGGGCAAGATTACGGGGAGCAACGGGCGTCCTGTGGGCCTGCTGCAGGGGACGATCTCGATGCTGGTTTCGGCCTGGGATCTTTTCGAGCCGCGTGCGCTGGCCGTCGCCATCGACAGTCGACTGCCCTCCTACCGCAACGAGCTGTGGCCTGCCTATCAGGCTCAACGCGACCCGTTTGCCGACGATCTCATCGAGCAACTCGATGCATTGCCCGCTCTCGTCGCCGCCTTTGGAATCCCCGCGATCCGCATTGATCCCTGGGAAGCCGACGATGTCTGCGCCACGCTCGTTGCGCTGGAGGAGGCTGCTGGCGGACAGGCCCTTGTCTTGACGCACGACCGTGACGCCTTCCAGTTGGCCTCTCCACAGACGGCAATCATTCGCCCCCTGTCGGGTATGTCCGAGACCGAGCTGGTCGATCCGGCTGGCGTGGTTGAGCGGTATGGCGTGACTCCACACCAGATCCCCGACCTGATCGCGCTCCGCGGCGACCCGTCCGACAACATCCCAGGCGCGCGCGGCATCGGTCAGAAGACCGCGGCCGATTTGCTGCAGCGATACGGAGACCTAGAGAGCGTGATTGCCCATGCCACCGAGTTGACGCCTGCTCGCGCACGGGCCGTGACCGACTCGGCAACCGACCTCCGTCGCTTTCGCCAGCTCGCCGTGATGCAAGCCGATTTGCCAGTTGAGCGCCCCGCCGACCGCGTGCCGGATTGGCAGGCGGGAGCCGCGGCCTGCGCCGCCGCTGGGATGGGTCGGTTGTCCGGCCGTCTCGAGCAGCGCACCTAGGCGACATTCTGGGCCCGGGCCCAGAATGTCGCCTGCCAGCGTCATGCGCGTGCAGAGCGGAGACCTGCAGATCAGGCGACATTTTGGGCCCGGGCCCAGAATGTCGCCTAGTCCGTACCAAGCGCGAGAGCGAGGGCCTCGCTGATCGAGCCGGCCGTACGCACCACGATGCCTGGGACCGAAGGCGATCCCGGCGGCACGATCGCCTGCTCGATACCGAGGCGTTGCGCCTCTTTTAGTCGCCGTTCGACCTGCGCGACGGGCCGCAGTCGGCCTGTCAGACCGATCTCGCCGATTGCGACGAGCGGCCCCGTCGGCACGCCACGCGCTGCGCTGGTGACAGCCAGAGCCACCGCCAGGTCGACCGCTGGATCGTCGACCCGTACGCCTCCAACCACATTGGCGAAGACGTCGGCCGAGCCCAGCCCCAGGCTGGCGTGGCGTGTGAGCACCGCGAGCAGCATCGCGAGCCGGTTGCGATCGATGCCGTTGGCGAGCCGACGCGGTTGGGGTAGCTCGCTCGGCGAGACGAGTGCCTGCACCTCGAGCAGCAACGGGCGCGAACCCTCCATCGTGCAGGCCACGACGCTGCCGACGGCACCAAGCTCGTCGCGACCAAGCAAGGCCGAGGGGTCTTCGACGGCTTCCAGCCCACGGCCAGTCATGGCAAACACGCCGAGCTCGGAGGTCGCACCAAAGCGATTCTTGGCAGCACGAAGCACGCGCAGCTCGCCCCCACGCTCGCCCTCAAACAGCAGCACCGCATCGACGAGGTGCTCAAGCACCTTGGGGCCTGCCACCGCACCATCCTTGGTGACATGCCCAACGAGCACGATCGCAACGCCATGTTCCTTCGCGACGCGCAGCAGTTCGCCGGCCGCCTCGCGCACCTGCGAGACGGAACCCGGCGCCGACGAGAGGTCGGCGGTCCACAAGGTCTGGACCGAGTCGACGACACAGACGGCTGGCCGTTCGGCCGCGATCGTGGCTTTGACGATGTTGAGGTCGGTCTCGGCTACGACGCGGATCTTGCCGGCCCCACCGATCCGCTCGGCGCGCAGGCGCACCTGCGCGGCCGACTCCTCGCCGGTCACCAGCAGTGCAGTCTCGCGCTGCGCGATTGAGGCCAGCGCCATCGTCAGGAGCGTCGACTTGCCAACGCCCGGCTCGCCACCAAGCAGGACGAGCGAGCCCGGCACGATGCCTCCCCCAAGCACGCGATCGAGCTCGCCGATGCCCGTGGGTATCCGGATCGCCTCATCGGCCGAGACGTCGGCGAGTGCGATCGACTCGCGTGCCGCCACCGGCCCCGAGCGTCCGATGCGCTGCACCGACGAGCGCTGCTCTTCGACCGTCCCCCAGGCTTCACACGCGGGGCAGCGTCCCTCCCACTTCGGCAGCACCTCACCACAGGCCGAGCAGACAAAGTGGGAGGTAGCACGCGCCATGTCCACAGGCTAGTGTCGGGGACGGATACGCCGAGCGCGCGCTCACGGACAGCT
>CAMAWJ010000085.1 GCA_945861955.1 Bifidobacterium breve | reverse complement strand
GACGTCCCGATCCAGCGGGTGCCCAGAGGGTTGTTGGCCCCAGGCGGAACCGGCTCGAGACCGGCAGCCCACGGCGAATTTGGGGGCGTCCACGTCGGATTTTCGATCTGCTCCGTCACCACAAAATTACCTGTCGGAGTCGGGTACGCCGGCTGGCCGACAGCGATCGGGTACTGCTTGACGAGCTTGCCATCGAGGTAGAGGTTGAGGACGAACTTGCCCACGATCACCACGATCTTGCCGGCGGTCTGTGTGAGTAACGCGGGGCGGGCAATGCCGTCCTCAGGCATGTCGGACTCTTTCTGAAACGCCTTGACAGCCGCCACGACCTTGGCGTTATAGGTCCAGCTGAGCTTGCCCTCCCAGACGCGTGCAACCTTTAGACGCCGGGTCAGGCGCGCCACGTCTTGGCCGCGTGCGCCGGGAGCGAGCGTCAGATTGTTCGTCAACGTCTCCGTCGAGTCGATGTTGATCTTCTTGGAGTGCGTGGTGGTGCGTCCGAGGCTATTGGTGACCGCCAGCGTCAACTCCGAGGTGCCCTGCGGCAGCTGGCCGGCCTCGATCGTGTAGCCAATCGACATCGCGGTGACCTTGGCGTCTTGGCCATTGATCTTGGCGACGATTTTGGTTGGGCTTGCCGAGTCGATGAAGGCGTAAACCTTCGGGTGGTCCGTGTCGCGGACCCACTCATCGACGCCAGCGACATTGATGGCAGGGCGGCCACTGTCGACGAGCATCACGTGGGAGGCACGCGTCTCGTTGCCAGCGGCATCGGCTGCAATGACCGTCACCGGCGTCTTGCCATCGGGGATCACAGGCGTCAGCGAGAACTGGCCCGCAGTGTCCGCAGTGGTGATGACCTCGCCGTCCTGCCACGAGGCGGTGATGGTGGCTCCGGGCTCAGAGGTGCCGTTGATCACAGCGCTGTCCGTCCACTTCGCGACAGTGGTCGCGGTCAAGGCTGGTGCCGTGGCATCCGTGGAAAATGACCAGCGGTACGTGTCGGTGTTGTCGATCAGGTCGGAGGAGGTGACGTGCACCGTGACGACGTGCGCCCCATCTACGAGCTTCGGCATCGCCAGCACGTAGCCACTCGCTGTCTTCGTGGCCTGCGCGGTCGCGTCTGTGCCATCGACGGTAAATGCAACGGTCTGAGCGGCCTCGGGAGAGCGGAGAACGACGCGGATCGGCGTCGAGCCGTTGACCGTGGTGCCCGGGGCGGGCGACACCGATTCGACGACGGGACGGTCGGCGTAGGCCCGCGTGACAAGCACGCCACCAATGGCGATGACGCCGACGGCGACGGTGACAATCAGTCCTACAACGGTGCCAGTGCGCATCAGTCGAACAGTACGCGAGAATTGGCGCCTAATTGGCGGGTTAACCGTAGTCTGGGTCTCAATTGCGGGGAAGCTCGTGCCGCAGCGCGCGCAGGCGCAGCGACGGCACCCGCCACGACGCCTCGGCGACGATGCGACGCGACATCTTCGACCCACCAGCAACCCGGTCGGTGAAGGTAATTGGGATCTCTTCGATCCGGAAACCGAGCAGCGACGTGCGGTACGTCATCTCGATCTGAAAGGCGTAGCCCTCGGCGGTTACGTCATCAAGATCGATCGCCTCGAGCACCGCTCGGCGGAAGCACTTGAAGCCGCCGGTCAGGTCGTGGACGCCGAGCTGGAGGAAGGCCTGCGCATAGAGGCAGCCACCGCGCGAGATTGTCCGACGTAGTAACGACCAGTCGCGCACGCCGCCGCCGTGCGTGTAGCGCGAGCCGAGCACGAGGTCGGTTCCGCGCTGTGCGGTCGCGACCAGGTCGGGCACGCGTCCAGGGTCGTGCGAAAAATCGCAGTCCATCTCGCAGATGTAGTCATAGCCGCGCTCGAGGGCCCAGTGGAAGCCTGCGAGGTAAGCGCGACCGAGACCCTCCTTCTTCGCGCGGTGCAGCACGTGCACCCAGTCGTGTTCGACGGCCAGACGATCGGCGATCTCACCAGTCCCATCGGGCGAGCCATCGTCGATTACGAGCACGTCGCCCGTGATCGTCGCCCGCTCGCGCGCAACGGCAAGCGCCTGGATCATGTTCTCGAGGTTATCGCGTTCGTTGTAGGTCGGCAGACAGACGACAAAACGCTCTGCGGCAGGGCTGCTCATTGCGTCGCATCATGCCGCAGGTACGCTGGTGGCGCTTGCACACGTCCGCTCGGTCTGCGACGTTGCCGGTATGCGATGTGGCCCGGTAGAAGCGATGATCAGAGGCGTTGATGGCCATGCGTAACTCGGAGATTGCGGACCTCTTCGACCTACTTGGGAGCCTGTCCGAGCTCGATGGGGCAGTCGTCTACAAGGTGATTGCGTATCGGAAGGCGGCCGAACGTTTTCGGTCGGCGCCCGAGTCGATCGAGCGGATGGCAGCCGAAGGGTGCCTGACGGAGCTCGCCGATATTGGTGGAACGATCGCGGCCAAGGTTGACGAGTTGCTGGCGACAGGCACGATGGCTGCGCTCGAGAAGTTGCGGGCCGTCTATCCAGACGGCCTGGTCGAGATGATGCGGGTGCCGGGCGTTGGACCAAAGACCGCCAAGCGGCTCCACACCGAGCTCGGCATCGATTCCACCGAGGCGCTCAAGGCGGCCTGCGAGGCAGGGCATGTCCGCGAACTGAAGGGGCTCGGCGAGAAGAAGGAGGCCGGGATTCTCGAGGCGTTACAGGCCGGTGGCGGTCCGCGTAAGCACGTGATCCTGCTCGACCACGCACTCGAGCGAGCCGAGGCACTGATGGCGATGCTGCGTGCCGAGCCGGGCTGTGTGGCGGCCGAGATTGCGGGCTCGTTGCGTCGGCGCAAGGAGACGATTGGCGACGTTGACCTTGTTGCCGCCTCGGACGACCCCGCGCCGCTGCTCCAGCGTTTTGCCGAGCACCCTGGTGTGCAGGACGTGACGGCGCTTGGCGACGCGAAGGCCTCGGTCGTGTTGCACGACGGGATGCAAGTTGACCTGCGGGTGATCAAGCCGGCGCAATGGGGCTCGTTGCTGCAGCACTTCTCTGGTTCGAAGGCGCACAACGTGGCCCTGCGCGAGCGCGCGCGAAGCCAGGGGCTGAGCCTCTCCGAGCACGGGTTTGCTCCGATCGCCGGTGGCGATGCCGTCCCGTGTGCGACCGAGGAAGAGGTCTACGGACAGCTTGGTCTGCAGTGGATCCCGCCCGAGCTGCGCGAGAACCAGGGCGAAATTGAGGTTGCGGCGGCCGGCACGTTGCCGATCCTCGTCACGCTCGCCGAACTGCAGGGCGACGTCCATGCGCACAGCGACGCCTCCGACGGTCATGCGACTCCACGCGTGATGGCCGAGGCCGCGATCACGCGCGGACTGTCGTATCTAACGATCACCGACCACTCGAAGGCTGTTGGGATGGGAATCGGCCTCGATGCCGACAAGACTGTGGCGAACATGATGCTGGTGCAGAAGGCCGCCAAGCCGCTGCTCAGCAAAGGCTTCTACCTACTGACCGGCATTGAGGTAGACATCATGCCCGGCGGTCTGTTGGATCTGCCCGACGAGGTGTTGGCCGAGCTCGACTGGGTCGTCGCCTCAGCGCATGGACGGCGTGGCCAAGATCGCGACGCCTTGACGGCCAGCATGATTGCGGCCGCCGAGCACCCCTCTGTCGATGTGATCGCCCACCC
>CAMAWJ010000084.1 GCA_945861955.1 Bifidobacterium breve | reverse complement strand
GTCGAGGTCCTGCAACACCTTCTTGATGCCCTCAGGTCCATAGATCGAAAGTGGCGCGGTGCGCTCGCGCAGGGCGAACGTGCGCAGCAGCCCGGGCAGGCCGAGAATATGGTCGGCGTGGCCGTGCGTAATCAAAATTACGTCAAGGTCAGTCAGTCCCGCGATGCTCTGCATCAGCCGTCGCTGCGTGCCTTCGCCACAGTCGACGAGGATCCGTTCGCCGCCACGACGAATCAGCGTCGCAGCCGTCTGGCGCGTCGCAGAAGGCACCGAGCCGCCGGTGCCAAGGAAGATTACGTCGAGATCCACCGTTTCAGCGTACCCCGACAGGGGGCAGGCGGGCTACGAGTTGGTGTTGAGCGCTTTGCTGATGCGCTTGATCAAGGCCTGGTTACGCGCGGCCGGGTCGTACGTCATCGCCTTGCTGTAGAGCGTGAAGGCCTTTTGCGCGTCGCCCACAGCGAGCGCCTGCTCGGTGAGCTTCAACGTGGCGACGGCCGCCGTGTTGCGGAACAGGGCGAGGCGGGCAGGGGCGTCAGAGAAGCCGCCGAGTGCTGCCATTTCCGCGATTGCCTGCTGCCACTTGTCGGCTGCAAAGTCCGCCTCGGCACGATCGTAGGCGGCTTGCGCTGCAGCCTGTCCATTGATCTGCGCGTTGGTGTTGGCGTTGATCTGCGCGACCATCAGCTTCTGCGAGGTTGCCTGGACCTGACCGAGCTGCGGTGCGAATTGAAGCGCCTGATCGACGGAGGCGCGAGCGCCACCCAGATCGCCGGCAGTCAGTTGCGCTTCGGCCTGCACCGATAGGGCGACGGCGTTCGCAACGTTGCCGCGATTGCGCGCCCACTTACGCGCGGGCTGCACTGCCATGACCATCGTGATGCCGAGCAGGATGATCATCAGCAGCGCGCCAAGGATGCGACCACGCGGCACGATCCGCGGCACAAACCGATCGATGCGGGCGGTCTGGGTCCAGATCAGCCACACGCCAACCACGGCGACGGGGGCGAGGATGACGAAGCCGATCTTGCTCGCCACGCCAGCGCCGAGCAGGGCGATGACAGCAATTGCGATCGCGCCCTGGAGTGCAAAACGGTTCGATGGGCGCAGGACGACGACGCCGTCTACGCCGGCATCGCCGGGGGCGGGACGCGAGCGCACGCCATGGCGCTTGAGGACGTCTTCAGCGAAGTCGAGTGGCTCGCGCTCGGCCTCAGCGATCTCTTCCGTCGTGGCATCGTCGGGGAGCGGCTCGGGATCGTACGGCAGCGGCAAGGTCTCGAGCACATCAGCGACGCGAATACTGAGGCCGGCTTCGCCCGCTTTCAGCGATCGCGTTCGCAGGCCTTGGGCGCGGGTGCGGAGCTCGCTCCACGTGATTCGCTGTTCGATCGTCGCCATTCGGTCGAAGTCTATCGACTCGCGGGGACGGGTGAGCACATTCGGACGGGCTGACATGACTATGCTTGTCTGCATGGCGACCAAGAAACAACGTAAGCGCGAAGAGCGGTATCGACATCACGGTGTCGATCGACCGCGCTCCCCACAGATTGACGAGAAGGAGACGCGCAGCGCGTCCGACGAGGCTCCCAAGGGTAAGAGCGGGCGGAGCACGCGCTCCAAGGCCGCTCCCCGTGCCCGTAAACCCGTCGCTTATCCGACGCTGTTTCGTTGCCTGGTCCGCGCTCCGATTTTCGGTCTGCTCTGGTTTGTGATCAGCCGCTTCTTCCTCAGCAACTCCGGCAACTCGGTAAACGCAGATGCATTGCAGGCGTTGCTGCTGACGGCCGCCATGTTCCCGCTCCTGTTTGTGGCCGATACGGTGACGTACCGGTTGGCGAATCGGCGTGGTCTTGCGGTTGCCGAGCGGCCCGTCGACGGCTGGATTGGTTGGCCCAGCAAACGCTGATTCGCGGCACGGCTGGCGCGAGGTAGGACGGAGAGAGACGCACCGGGTGCGCTGCTTGGTGGGTGGCGCGGTGGTGTCTGCGCGCTAGTTGGCACGCGGCAGCACTCGCCGATGCGCGGTCGGGTGGCAGCGTGGTCGCATGCGACGAGGCCAAGCCACTATCGAATTGCTGATCCTGCTTGGTGTGGCCGTGGCGTTGATCGCCTTCATCGCGCTCGCTGCGCGTTCGGACGGCGCCTCGTTGGCGGCGCGCATTGCCAAAGCAATCCCCGGCCATCAGCCAGAGCGGCGCGACGATCGGTGGGCGCTGCGGAGCGATTCCTACGGGCCGCTGTTGCGGCGGTACACCCCCGAGCTAGTCCTCGAACGCGACCGCTACGGCGAAGACTCAGCGGTACCTGTCGATCCGGCCGTCTGTCGCAAGCCGTGGTGCGCGGCGTTTGGCACGGGGCGCGCTGCAGCCTTCACGCATGTCGTCCGGCGCGCAGGCGTTGTGGTGGGCGGTGTGCGTCAGCCGGGCGTGACGTACCTCCAGTACTGGTTCTACTACCCCGATTCGAAGACGCTGCATTTCCCGGTCCCCAAGTTGCAGGGCTTTCATCGCGACGATTGGGAGGGCATGATCGTCCGAATCCCCGACGGCGGCTCGGCAGCCGCGCGCCTGACAGTCCATCAGGGCCTCGTCGGCAACAGTCCAGAGTGGACGGGCAACCCTGGTTGGCAGCCAATCGCCGCTCACCCAACGATCTATCGCGCAGCGGGCTCGCATGCGAACGGCTTCCGTCGCCTCGGCATCGACGCACCCCTCGACCGTTGGAACGGCGACTTGGGTCGCCTCCCTGTCGCCGAGCTGCACCTCATCCCGGGCGACACGGCCCCCTCGCTTCGCCTCCGCTACGACCCGGCCGCCGTCCCACCGTGGCGTAAACAGCTCTGGACGAACCCCGAGTCCACCTCCACCGGTTCCGCCTCGCCGCGTCCAACCACAACCACAACAACAACCACCACGCCGCAATCCAGGTCCCCTCGCGATCCGAGGAGGACATGACAAGTGCGCACTTGTCATGTCCTCCTAGTGCATGGAGATTCCTATGACGAATAACCGACGCCACGAGAGTCCCGATGAGTTGCAGCACGTAATCGCGCGTGGCGTGTTTGGTGACCGACTTGTTCCTGGAAGTGACTGGTCGGCCGAGCTCTACAACGCGATCGCCCGCGAGGCGCACGAACGGGGCTGGTCAGTGTGGTCGCTTTGCATCATGGAGACGCATTACCACCTCTTGGTCTCAACCCCTGACGCGAGCCTTGCGACTGGCTTGCAACGCGCTCATGCCGCACACGCCATTCGGAGAAATGGTCACAACACACGACGGCGTGGGGCGGTCTTCGGGAGACGATACGACTCGTTTCCAATTAGCGACGGGCGGCACCTTCAGAATGCGCTGCGTTACATTCCGCGTAATCCCGTCAAAGCCGGCCTCTGTGAAGATCCTTCTGAATGGGCCTGGGGGACATTTCGAGCTATTGCAGGTCTCGAATCGTGTCCGCGGTGGGTTCCGAAGAGTCGCATCTTTCGCGCCTTGGAAGGCGACTTCAGTGATCCCGCTGAGCCATGGTTCGGCGAGCGGCAATATCTGCAGATGTGTCGCTCTATTGTGGAGACACCTGATCCGACGCTCTATATGGGCGATCGAACGCGATATGACGCCGAGTGCATGAGAGATGACGGCGCGAGTGTCAGGGAGATTGCCCGGACTCTCTATATCACGGTGCGGCATGCTCGCAGGCTCTGCTCGCACGGAAACGCCATCCAGGTCCACTCGTGA
>CAMAWJ010000083.1 GCA_945861955.1 Bifidobacterium breve | reverse complement strand
GGAAGGGACGCGAAGTCCATCGAGTCCTACACGCGCGAGATCGCGGTGATCTCGTACTTGACGGTGCCCTTCGGCGTGACGACGTCAACCTTGTCGCCCTTCTTGCCACCCAGGACGGCACGACCAATTGGCGACTCGTTGGAGAGGCGATTCAGGTCGGGGTCGGCCTCGGCAGAGCCCACGAGCTTGAACTTCATTTCCCTATTGCGAGCACCCTTGATGCTGACGGTCGACCCAATTGCCACAACGCCAACCTTGAGGTCGGCCTTCTCCACAATGGTCGCCTCGCGCAGCTGCTGTTCGAGCTCCGCAATCTCGTCCTCAATCTTCGCCTGCTCGTTCTTGGCGTCGTCGTACTCAGAGTTCTCAGAGATGTCGCCGAAGTCACGGGCTTCCTTGATGCGCTCAGCAACCTCACGGCGACCCTCGGTCGTTAGGTGCTCATAGCGCTTCTTGAGCTCTTCGTAACCCTCAGCGGTGAGGACGATTTCCTTAGCCACGGACCCTCCGGCAGGTTGATCGGGGCGCCGAGATAGCGCCAGACGAGTCGCATCGTACACAGGGAGAGGCGTGGGGTACGCCGGGCCTTCGATACCCTGCGGGTATGGCGATTGATGTACGCAGTCTTACGGATACCTGGCAGATCGGTTCGGTCGAGATTCCGAGCCGTATTGTGCTTGCTCCGATGGCGGGCGTTTCGGTCCAGGCGTTTCGCCGTCAGGGCCGTCGTTTTGGCGCTGGATTGGTCTGCTCGGAGATGGTTTCGGCCTGCGGTCTAGGCCATCAGAACGAGCGGACGATGAACTACCTGCGCATCTCGGGCGATGAGAGGCCATTGGCTGTGCAGATCTTTGGGTCCGACCCTGCCTTGATGGCGGATGCCGCGCGGATGTGTGTCGGCGCGGGCGCCGATCTGATCGATATCAACATGGGTTGTCCCGTCCGCAAGGTCACCAAGACCGGTGCCGGCGCAACGCTGATCTCCGATGGTGCCGAGCGTGGCGCACGCGTCGTGGCTGCTGTCGCTGAGGCCGTCGACGTCCCCGTCACGGTCAAGATGCGCCGTGGCGAGCTGAACGAGTCGCGCGACTTCACGATCGCCGGCCCCCGCTTCGTCGAAGCCGGCGCACAGGCGCTGACACTCCATCCCCGCAGCGCCAAGCAGATGTACACGGGCCACGCCGACCACGCCTTGACGGCCGAACTCGTCGAGCTCGTCTCTGTGCCGGTGATCGCCTCGGGCGACATCACCTCCCGCGAACGTGCCCATGCTGTCCTCGAGACGACTGGCTGTGCCGCGATCATGATCGGCCGTGGCGCGCAAGGGAACCCGTGGCTGCTCGCCTCGATGGCGGGCGACATCGACGTGCAGCCCTCCAACGACGAAGTCGTCGCCGAGCTGGTGCGCTTTATTCGCGAGACGGTCCGCGAGCTGGGTGATCACCGCTCGACGCATTTTCTACGCAAATTCCACGGCTGGTACCTCAAGCGCGGCAACTTCCAACGCACCCTGCGCCAGGAGCTCTCAACGCTCGAAACCACGGCCGACGTCGAGGAGGCGCTATTTCGCGCAGCCCCCGGCGCTCGTGCGCTCGTTGCGGCGATGGAGGCCGAGATTACCGCGCTCGGCTCCGGCGCGGATGACACCGAGCTCGATCTGCCGATCTCGCTCTACGGCGGCGGCTAGTCCGACCGCACGTGCGTTCCGCTACGGATGGTCACTGGTGGGCGGACACCACAAGTGCGCACTTGTCATGTCCGCCCTACGCGATGGCGTCGATGTTGAGGCGCACGTAGTCGGCCTCGAACGGCTCGGGCAGACGCCCCAGCACTGCCGCAATGAACGCATCCTGGCGCTCCGCTGGCAGACGCTCCATTGCCCCACCAAGAATCACCGAGCTAAGGAACACCGGCGGCTCGGGTGGATTGACCGGCGCAGGCTGCAGCCGGCACGTCGCCTCGACAAAGCCAGCGGCTCCCAGCAGGGTCTCCGTCTCCAGTGCGTCAGCGAAACGATGTGGATCGACGTAGCCCTCGAAAAATGCGCTCCACTCGGGCTCAGCCATGACCGCGTAGGCCTGGTCGAGGACCCTGGCGATATTGCCCTTGCCGCCGCACTGTGCGACCAGCTGACCGCCAGGGCAAATGATCGCGTGCAGCTGCTCGAAGAGGCGGGCATGATCGGTAATCCAGTGGAACGTCGCCGTCGAGATGACGCCATCGACCTGCCGACCGCCAAGGTCTAGCTCGAGTAGGTCCATCACCGTAAACTCGATGTTGGCCTGGCCACCAAGCCGCTCGCGGGCGGCCTCAATCATCGAGGCGGAGCCATCCAGCGCGATGACGTGCCCGTCTGGCAGGCGTTCAAGCAAGAGTTCGGTGACACGACCAGAGCCACAGCCCGCATCCACAATTGTCTCGTCACCGCGCAACTCGAGCCGATCGAGCACGACCTTCCCCCACTCCAACTGGGGTGTGCCAATACGGTCGTAGGTCTTGCCGTCCCAGCCGCGCTTGGTCATGTCGCGATCGCGCGCTGCCAGATCAGCCGCAGGCCCTCGAGGGTCAACCCGGGCTCGACGCGCGTAATCGTCGCGCAATGCGGAGCGACCAGGATTGCCAGACCACCCGTCGCCACGACGGGGCAATCCGGCGCGCCGAGTTCTGCTCGCAGACGCGTAACGAGACCATCGACGAGACCCGCGAAACCGTAGACCGCTCCCGACTGCAACGAATCGACCGTGGCCGTACCAATCGCATTCGGCGGCGCCACGAGCTCGACCTTGCCAAGTCGTGCGGCGCGCGCGAAGAGCGCCTCCATCGAGACCTCCATGCCCGGGGCGATCGCACCACCAATAAACGCGCCATCCTCGGCCACGACATCGAAGTTCGTGGCCGTGCCGAAGTCGACGACGATCGCGGGTGTGCCGGCCACGTGGGCGACGGCAGCGGCGTTGGCAATCCTGTCGGGACCGACCTCGCGCGGGTTTTGGACGCGCACCGGGACGCCCGTCTTGACGCCTGGCCCAACGACGACTGGCGCAGTGCCCGCGACGCGCTCGATCACCTCTTCCCAGGCTGCCTGGACAGGTGGCACCGTCGTCGACAGCACTCCGGCATGAATCGCGCCGGCATCGATGCCCCGCGAGGACAAGAGGCCGCGCAGCGTCACATCGAGTTCGTCGGCCGTGCGGGTCCGTGTCGCGATGCGCCACTCTGCAATCAACGTCTCGTCATCAAACAGGCCAAGCACGCTCGAGGTATTGCCGACGTCGACGGCGAGCAACACGAGTTCTAATCCTCGGGCGGCGGTGTGAACTCGGGCGGCAGGGTCGTTAGGACCTCGTGCTCCGGCTTGAGTTCCTCGATCGTGACGTCCTGCGTCGTGTGGACTTCGGCCAGCGGAATGATCCGGCTCGGACGATTTTTGTCCCAGACCCAGACGTCTTCCATGCGCAGATGAAACAGCGGGTAGGACGGCTGATGCTCGATCTTCATGTCCAGCTTGTTGCAGAGGTAGGTCGCCTCTTGCGTCAACACGCAGTAGCGAAACAGGCCAAAGACGGTGGCGTACTCGCGCTTGAGCGTCAGTTCGAGCTCGGCGTCGTACTCCTCAAGATCTTCTAGGTGCGACACGACTCACTCCCTCCGTTATCAGTCGAAGTGGGATCGTAGACGAGTGACGGACCACCGATCACCTCCACCCCTTCGCTGGGGAGTGTCAAGAGGATGTCGGCATAG
>CAMAWJ010000082.1 GCA_945861955.1 Bifidobacterium breve | reverse complement strand
ATTCTCGGCGGTGCCTTTGTGGTGCTCGTGGTGACGCTGGCCGTGTTCGTACTGTTTGGCCCGGTCTTGACGTGGAAGTCGAACATTTCGCCGGCGCGACTCTATGCCGGCAAGAATCCATCGCCGCAGCAGATCGAGAGCGTCAAGGCT
Source organism: Bifidobacterium breve (assembly GCA_945861955.1). GTDB lineage: Bacteria > Actinomycetota > Thermoleophilia > Gaiellales > F1-60-MAGs149 > F1-60-MAGs149. The sequence goes on along the minus strand of CAMAWJ010000082.1, from coordinate 3,651 downwards.
CTGCTCGGGCTTGATCAGCCGTATTACGTGCAATATGCCTATACCCTGCGCCGGCTCGTGCTCGGCCCGACGCAGGATGAACGCGATCGGGTCTGCCCGGGCTCGACCGCTGCAGAGTGCGATCAGCTGCTGGGTCGTTTTGGCAGCTCGTTTGCCAAGCAGCGCTCCGTCGACTCGCTGATTTGGAGCCGCTTCCCGGTCACGCTGTCGTTGGCAATCGTGGCGGCGTTGATCTGGATGCTGATCTCGATTCCGATCGGCGTGCTGTCAGCAATCCGGCCGCGGTCGTTGCTCGATCGCAGCTCGACGGTCTTCGTGCTCGTCGGGCAGTCGCTGCCCGTCTACTACATCGGCCTCTTGGCCATCTACTTCCTCGCCTACAAATTCGAACTTTTCCCACTCAGCGGCTACGAGACCTTCTCGCTCTCGAACCCGTGGCCATGGCTCTATCACCTGTTACTGCCCGCGACGGTTTTGGCGCTCCAGTTTGCCGCCATCTACGTGAGGATCACGCGCTCGCAGATGCTCGACACCCTCAACGAGGACTACGTGCGTACCGCCCGCGCCAAGGGTGCGAGTGAATCGCGCGTCGTCGTGCGCCACGCGCTGCGTAATGCCACGCTGCCGATTGTGACGATGTTCGGTCTCGATCTCGGGCTCTTGCTTGGTGGTGCGATTCTGATCGAGGTGACCTTCGGTCTCCAAGGGCTCGGAGCGCTCGCCGTGGAGGCCGCCAAGCGGCTCGATGTGCCCACGACGGCCGGCATCGTCTTGTTCTCCGCGATCTTGATCGTCGTCGCGAATATCGTCGTGGACGTCGTCTGCGCCACCCTCGATCCACGGATTCGGCTGGAGTAGACGATGGCCCTGCTGACCGTTGAAAACCTCCGCACGACCTTTCGCACAGACGATGGTCCAGTCTGTGCGGTCGATGGCGTCAGCCTGTCGGTTGCTGCCGGCCAAGTGCTTGGCATCGTCGGCGAGTCCGGCTGTGGCAAGTCGGCGATGAGTCTCTCAATCATGGGTCTGCTACCCGACTCCGCTACGGTCGAGGGCAGCATTCAACTGGGTGAGCACCAACTGGTGGGCATGCCGAAGAGTGAGTTACGGACGCTGCGCGGCTCTGAGGTCGCGATGATCTTCCAAGACCCGATGACGTCGCTCAATCCCGTCATGACGATCGGCTGGCAACTCGAAGAGGCCGTCAGGTTGCATCAAAAAGTGTCGAAACGCGAGGCGCGCGCTTTGGCCGTTGCCGGGCTGGCTGCCGTTGGTATTCCCAGCCCCGAGGATCGCCTCAAGACCTATCCGCACGAACTCTCCGGCGGAATGAGGCAGCGCGTCATGATCGCGATGGCGCTGCTCAACCGGCCCCGTCTGTTGATCGCCGACGAGCCAACGACGGCGCTGGACGTCACGACACAGGCCCAGATTCTCGAACTGTTGCGCGATCTCCGCAGCGAGGTCGATGCGGCGATCGTCTTGATCACCCACGACCTCGGTGTGGTGGCCGAGGTCTGTGACGAGGTGGCTGTGATGTACGCCGGCCGGATCGTGGAGCGCGCGCCGGTTGACGAATTGTTCGCGCGCCCCCAGCACCCGTACACCTGGGGACTATTGGCGTCGTTGCCCGGTCGTAGTCGTGCCGGCGAGCGGCTCCACCAGATCGCCGGCTCGCCGCCGAGCCTCATGAACCCGCCAGCGGGCTGCCGCTTTGCGCCGCGCTGCGCAATGGCGATGGACGTCTGCCGGGCCGATCCTGCGCCGGTCTTGGCTTCCGTCACAGGCTCTGACACGGTTGTCGCCTGCCACTTAGACCCGGCGACCCGCGCCCGCGAAGGCGCACGCTTCGCGAGCGGGGGAGAGTCGGCATGAGCGAGCCAATCCTCACTGCGACGGGCGTCACGATTGGCTTTCCCGTCAAGCGGGGCATTATCTTTCAGCGCGAGGTTGCGCGCGTGCAGGCCGTCGATGGTGTCGACCTGACGCTCCATCAGGGCGAGACGCTCGCGATCGTGGGCGAGTCGGGCTGCGGCAAGACGACGCTCGCACGTGGACTCGTTCGCCTGCGCGACATCGATGCTGGCTCGATCGCCTTCATGGGCGAAGACATCACGCGCCATCGTGGACGAGCGCTCAACGATTTTCGTCGTCAAGTGACGATGATCTTCCAAGATCCGATCGCCTCGCTCGACCCTCGCATGCGGATCGGCCAATCGATGCAGGAGCCGCTCGACATCCACTCGATTGGGACGCCGGCCGAGCGCAAGCACAAGGTCCAGGAGGCGATGGAGCGGGTCGGGCTCAACCCCGAGCACTACAACCGTTTCCCGCACGAGTTCTCGGGTGGTCAGCGTCAGCGCATCGGTATCGCGCGGGCAATCATCCTTGAGCCGCGCGTGATTGTCTGCGACGAGCCCGTCTCGGCCCTCGATGTCTCCGTGCAGGCACAGATCGTCAACCTCTTGGAGGACCTCCAACGTGACCTCGGTCTCTCCTACATCGTGATTGCGCACGACCTCGATGTCGTGCGGCGGCTCGCCGACCGTGTTCAGGTGATGTACCTCGGGCGTGTGGTCGAGCAGGGGGCGGGGGAGCAGGTCTACAACCATCCGCGCCACCCCTATTCGAAGGCGTTGCTGTCGGCGCGGCCGATTGCCGATCCCAAGCTCGCACGCTCGCGCGAGCGGATCGTGCTGCACGGCGATGTGCCGAGTCCAAGCAACCCGCCTTCGGGCTGCCGGTTTCATCCGCGCTGTCCCGTTGCCCAGGCCTCGTGCAGCGCGCACGACCCGCAGCTCGAAGTCGCTGCCGACGGTCATGGTTGGGCCTGCACGTACCCGCTCGCGCCGTGAACGCAATCGACTGGCGTGCTGCGGCGCTGCGGCTCGCATTGCTGGTGGTGGCGTTACTGGTGCTAGCGGGCGTGCTCGTGGTCGTCTTTTACGCGGCTGGACGCCCACTGCGGCCAGCAATCAGCGCCGGGGCGGGCGTCGTTGGCTTTGCGATGGCGATGCTGGGGATCGGGCTGCTCGCCTGGTCGCGACGCGGGTCGGAGCGCGTGACCGGTGCGACGGCGTTTGGCGCCATGGCGCTCAGCCTGCCGTTTCTCGTTGTGGCGTTGGTCGTGTAGGCGCCTTACCCCTACCGTCTGTAACGGTTTCCGCTATGGTGCCGCCACGTCCACGACTGCCTCGGTAGGTGTGTGACTCAATCATTTTCAACCTTCAATCACGACATCGAATCACGAGGCAAAAGACGCATCATGGCTGAGCGCAACGTCGGTAGGATCGTGGAAATTAAGGGCGTCGTCATCGACGCCGTCTTCCCAGAGTCGCTTCCCGCAATTTATGCGGCCCTGCACATTCAGACTGCGGACGGTTTCGTCGTGGCTGAGGTACAGCAGCACCTGGGCGATGACCGCATTCGTGCCGTCGCCATGGACTCGACCGATGGACTCGCGCGTGGCGCAGAAGTGCTCGACACGGGCGACTCGATCAGTGTGCCCGTTGGTCAGCAGACGCTCGGCCGCATCTTCAACGTGCTTGGCGACGCGATCGACAAAGGCGAGCCCGTCACGGGTGAGCGCTGGGGCATCCACCGGGAGCCACCGAAGTTTGCCGACCTTGACCCGAAGCCGTCCGTCCTCGA
>CAMAWJ010000081.1 GCA_945861955.1 Bifidobacterium breve | reverse complement strand
CGTCGAGGCGGTTGCGGGCCCTCCCCCGCGTATTCACCCCAACCCTCGTTGCGCTCGTCACCCCAGAGCACAGACGACTCGGAGCCCTCCTCGTAAACCACAACGAGGTTGACGGCAACCGTTGCCCCGCCCGGCCAGCCGCATTGCGGCGGCTCGGATCCGTGCCCGACCAGGTCGCGCCTACGAACGTCATCTGGAATCGCTGGAGTCACCGCGCCATGCTACAGGCCGCGACTGAACGAGAGCCAAGCGACGGCAGCTGATTTGGCAGAGGCGACATTCTGGGCCCGGGCCCAGAATGTCGCATCGCCTACGATGACGGTGGTGTCTGAGCCTCAGCTTCCACCCGACCAGATCGCTCGTCTTTATCGACGTGGCAGCGAGTTACTACCGCTTGCGTCACTCACGCACGACGACGGCGGCGAGCCGCCAACTGAGTGGGTCGAAGCGCTCGCTGCGTTGGCAGATCGACTCGGCCAGTCGTACCCGTTTGCAGATGCCCAGTACCTCGGGCAGATGCTCAAGCCGCCTCATCCAGTGGCGTGGGCGGGCTACGCGATGGCGATGCTGCTCAACTCAAACAACCACGCCTTCGATGGCGGACCGGCCACCGCGCACCTCGAGCGTGAGGCCGTCGATCAGATCGCACGGATGCTGCACCAAGAAACGCATCTCTCGCACCTGACGGCGTCGGGCACGATCGCGAACCTCGAGGCACTTTGGGTCGCGCGCAGTCTGCACCCCGAGAAAGTCGTGCTGTCGAGCGCACAGGCGCACTACACGCACGCGCGCATCTCCGAGGTCGTCGGCGCACGACACGAGACTGTCCCGGCGACGGCCCACGGCACGCTCGATCTGGCAGCACTCGAGGAGCGCCTACAGCTTGGCGGCGTCGGGACCGTCGTCGCGACGCTTGGCTCAACCGGACTCGGCGTGCTCGACCCGGTCGACCGCATCGCCGACCTCTGCGAGGAGTACGCAGCACGCCTGCATGTCGATGCTGCCTACGGCGGCTTCTTCGCAATCCTCGCCGACGGAAATGCGCCCGGCGTAGCGCGTGCGCCTTTCGATGCACTTGCCCGCGCCGACTCGATCGCGATCGATCCGCATAAGCACGGCCTCCAGCCGTACGGGTGTGGTTGCATCGTCTTCCGTGACCCGAGCGTTGGGCGGTTCTACAACCACGATTCGCCGTACACGTACTTCACGAGTGACGAACTCCACCCGGGCGAACTGAGCCTCGAATGCTCGCGCTCAGGCGCGGCCGCGGCAGCGCTTTGGGCAACACTGCGCGCGCTGCCACTGACGCGCGACGGGCTTGGCAGCCACCTCGCCAGCACTCGTTCAGCCGCCATCGCTCTCGCCGCACATATCCGCCAGCTCGACGGCTGGACGCTCGTGCTCGAGCCCGACCTCGACATCGTCTGCTGGTACCCAACCCGCACGACTGCAAGCGCCGTCAGCGCAGCGACTGACATCGCCTTCCAACAGCTCGCCGAGCGTGGCTGGCATGTTGCGAAGCTCGTCATCAGCGCCACCGACCTCGGTCTCGAAGCCGACCAGCCAACAGTGACGGTGTTGCGCTCGACCCTGATGAAGCCCGAGCACGCCGGCATCGTCGACGAATTCGCTGACGTGCTCGCAGCACTCGACCTTGGTGTGTGACAAACGCGTCACGCGCGTGTGACGAATACGTATTCGTCACGCTGAGGCGGCCACTGGCCTCGCGAGGGGCGGTTTCACGATACGAAACGTAAGCGGACATTTTGGGCCCGGGCCCATCATGTCCGCTTACGTATCTGATCCAACGGACCATGAGGCGACGCTCCGCAGCATCGAGCTACTCGGCAACGAGGTCGCGCCGCGCTTTAGAGCAGAGGTCGCCAAGCGCGTGGCCGCTGCTGCGACCGCAATCGTGTAACTCCGACGCTTAGGCGCCGGTGTGTCCGTGGGCGCGCCACGAGATCAGGTGCCGCCCAAGGAGCGGGGACGAGCTGGCCGCCAGCCAAGCCGCTTCGTGCTCGGCATCCGCGCCCTCCAACCCGAGCACGTCCTGCATGATCGCGAGCGCGGCACGTCGACGCGAGCTCAGCACCAGCGCAGCGCTCGCACCAGCGGGCGTCAGGTGCACGGACTTGTCCTCGACTAGTCCGAGCGAACGCAACCGGCGCAGCATCTCGAGCGCAGTCGGGGCAGACACACCGAGATGACGCGCAAGGCTCGCCTGCGAGGTGTCGCCCGTCGTGCCATCGCGCTGCATGTCGTAGAGCGCCATCAGATAGCGCGCCTCGCCGGTGGTGACATCCGCGCACGAGCGTTCTGCATCGGCCTGTTCGGCCAGCGAAACCTGGGTAATGTCGTCTGCCATTGGATTACAGAATAGAGGGCAGGCGATCGTTGCGCACCCCACTTGCGCAGCGGCGGTCGCCTGCTACCTTCGTATCTAATGAGTCTCTTCGAGCAACCAGGTGAGTGGCTGCGCTGCCAATTCCACTGTCACACGACCGAATCGGATGGCTGGCCCGCACCTGCCGCGCTCGTCGATCACTACGCGGCGCTCGGCTGTGACGTGTTGGTGATCACCGACCATTGGGGAATCACGCTCGCCGAGTCGGAGCACATGCTGATGATCCCGGGCAGCGAGTTGTCGACGCACCTTGATCGTGCCCCGTTCGAGGCCGAGGTGCTGGCGATCGGTATCGACGAACTGCCCAAGCCGCGCGAGGCGTTTCCAACGATTGCCGCGTGTGCCGATTGGGTCGTCGCACAGGGTGGTGTCGCGTTTCTTGCGCATCCGCATTGGAGCGCGTTGACTGCCGCTGACTACCTCAGCGCGCCGGCCCTATCGGGTCTGGAAATCTGGAATGGGTCGTCAGATCAGGCACAGGGAAGGGGACTCTCCGACATGCAGTGGGATGGCGTCCTTCAGGTTGGCGGCTGCGCGTCGGGCCTCGGCACCGACGATGCGCACCATGCTGCCGATCCGTCGGGCGCTGATACTGGACTCGGCTGGACGATGGTGCTCGTGCAGGAGCGGACGCGCGCGGCCATCTTGGAGGCTCTCCGCACAGGTGCGTTCTATGCCACGACTGGCCCCACGTTCCACGCCGTCCACGTCGATGGCGACTATGTCGTGGTCCGCTGCTCACCCGCCTCGTCCGTGACGTTGCGGTCGGGCGCCTGGGATGGGTGCCGCGTCAACGCGAGCGACACTCTCCGCAACTATCGCGGCAAAATCGTGGCGCGCGAAGCGGGCGGCATCGTCGAGGCGCGTTTTGAGATGCCCGAATTTTGGACCTGGGGTCGCGTGGAAATGGTCGGCGTCGACGGCGGCTTGGCCTGGTCGAACCCAATCGATTTGCCCGGCGAACGCGCGCCGTTCGTCTAGCGCTCAGGCGCTAGGACTCGCGAATCACGTAGTACTTACGCACGCGGCCGTCTTGGTGCCATGTCAGCGGCGTGCCCTTTTTGAGGGAGAACGCCTCGCCCGGTCCGTACGTCTCTTCCGATCCGTCGGGATACCGGAACTCGATCGTGCCTTCGATGATCACGCAGGTCTCGTCGACGGGATACCCATCCGTCTCCCAGGTGAAGGCCTCAGATTCCCAGACGCCAGACGTGAGCCCACCGCCATAGTTAAGGCGCTCGACCGTCTTCGCCAGCGCACCATCTTCCAGGACCGCCTCGACAGCGTCGAGGTCCGTCGCTGCGAGTCGAATTGCCTTGCTCATTGTGCGTCTCCAAGTGTGTTGAGGATGTCGTCTGCCGCCCGCTGCCCGCTGCGGATAGCGCCTTCAATGGTGGCCGTCCAATCGCGCGG
>CAMAWJ010000080.1 GCA_945861955.1 Bifidobacterium breve | reverse complement strand
TCCCCTGAGTCTTACGCCGTCGCGTCGCCGTGCGTCGCGGGGTTGAATGAGCCGCGCTTGATAAAGCGGCCGTGGCCGGGCTTCGTGAGGATCTTGCCGTTGTCGAACACGACGGTGCCGCGCGAGAGTGTCTGTCGAGCAGAGCCGGCTGTCTTGCGGCCGTCGAAGAGGTCGTACCCGACGTTCGAGAAGGCCGTGGCTGTCGAGAAGACGTGCTCGCGGTTTGGATCGAAGATCACGAGGTCGGCATCGGCTCCGGCAGCGATCGTGCCCTTCTTCGGATGCATGCCGAACTGCTTGGCAATCGCCGTCGAGGTGACATCGACGAGCTTGCTTGGCGACATGCGGCCCGTCTTGACACCGTGCTCCCACATCAAGGCGAGGCGGTGCTGGACGGCGGAGAGACCATTCGGGATCTTCGAGAAGTCGTCCTTGCCAAGCCCCTTCTGTTCGTCGTTGAACGGGCAATGGTCGGTCGAGATCGACTGGAGGTGTCCGAAGTTGAGGGCATCCCACATGAAGTCCTGGTTCGACGCATCACGCAGCGGAGGCGAGCAGACGTAGCGCGCGCCCTCTGGTGCCGGGCGATTGAGATCCTCAATGTCGAGAAACAAGTACTGAATGCAGGTCTCTCCGTAGGCATGCACGCCACGGGCACGGGCGTTGATGATCTCCTGTGCCGCTGCCTCGCACGAGACGTGGACGATGTAGACCGGTGCATCGACCATCTCGGCAATGCGGATCGCGCGACCCGTCGCCTCGGCCTCGACCGATTCGGGACGCGTCAGAGCGTGATAGATCGGCGTCGTCTGACCCTTGCCGAGTGCCTGCGTGACGAGGTGGTCGATGACCCAACCGTTCTCGGCGTGAACTTGCACGATGCCGCCAACCTCGTTCGAGCGCTCAAGCGCCTGCATAAAGAGATCGTCCGTCACCATCAGGGCACCCTTGTAAGCCAGAAAGACCTTGAAGGACGAGACGCCCTGATCGACCATTGCCTGCATGTCCTTGAAGGTCTGCGTGTCAGCAGTGGTGATCGCCATGTGAAAGCCGTAGTCAACGTGGGCGGCACCCTCGGCGCGACCCTGCCACTGGTCGAGCGACGACTGCAGACCGTTGGGTTCCATCTGCAGACCGAAGTCGACGATCGCCGTCACGCCACCCGCTGCTGCTGCCTGGGTACCCGTATCGTAGTCGTCGGCACTGGTCGTGCCACCAAAAGGCATCGACATGTGAGTGTGGTTGTCGATCAGGCCTGGCAGCACGTAGCAGCCAGACGCATCGATCACCTCGGCATCAACGTTGTCGAACGTGCCGACCGCGGCGATCGTCTCGCCATCGATCAGGACATCCGCCTTCGTAGTATCGGTTGCGGTGACGACGGTGCCGCCACGGATGACCTTGAGCATCTGCTTTCCCCTCACTCGTAAAACGTAATGCGGGCGATCATACCGCCGTTCGGGTGAAAAACATCGGTCGTCTGTCGATTAGGTACGAGAGCGGTATGGTGGTCCGATGCTAGTGATTGCAATGGGTGTACTCGCAGGAGTGCTTTTCGGTCTGCTGACTGCGCTCGTGCGTCGTGGCTTGATGCGTCAACCCAACGCGATCGTCGGTGCGATGGTGATCACCAGCTCGGCAGCGCTGATGGTGCTGGCAGTGACGATCCTGACCGGCAAGGGTGGCGACCTGCTCGAGTTTCGAATGGCGGCTGGCTACTTTGCGTTAGGCATCGTCGTGCCAGGAATCTCACAGATCCTGTTTGTGGTGGCTGTGCGTGAGGTTGGCGCGAGCCGCTCCGCGATCATGATTGGCACTGCACCGCTGCTGGCGACGATCATCGCTGTTGCCTTCCGTGGCGAGGCGCTTGTGATCGGCCTTGTGGCAGGTACGGTGCTGATCGTGATTGGTGGTGCCTCGCTGGCCTGGGACCGTAATCTGCCTCCCGGTTTCCGTGCGCGCGGCATGCTCTTCGCCTTCTTCTGCGCCCTCTTGTTTGCCGTGCGCGACAACGCTGTTCGGATGCTGGGCGGTGCGAGCGATATGGATCCCCTAGCAGCCACGACGTGGACGCTGATCGGTGCCGCTGTTGCCGTCGCGGTCTACGCCACGATTGCGCGCCGCGGAGCCGTGCTGACGGAGTACCGCTCGGTCTTCCGCTCGTTTATCCCCGCCGGTGTGGTCTTCGCTTTGGCGTACCTCGCACTCGTCGTTGCGCTCGAGATTGGGCGCGTCATCGTCTTTGCGCCACTCAACGCGATGCAGTCGATGTGGACGGTGCTCTTTGCCTGGCTGCTGCTTGGGAAGTCGGATGGCATCGGTGCGCGTATCGTGTTGGCGATGTTGCTCGTCGTCTCGGGCGGCATCCTGATTGGGATCTTCCGATGATCATCGAACCGTCCGACCTTCCTGGCCGCCAGGCCTATCGGCTGCTGATTGATTGTGTCGTGCCGCGTCCGATCGCGTGGGTGACGACGATGGACGAGCAGGGTCGCGTCAACCTGGCGCCGTTCTCGTTTTTTCAGGCGGTCGGTGCCGATCCACCGAGCATCATTGTGTCGATTGGTAAGCACCGTGATGGCGAGTTCAAGGACACTGGCGTCAACGCGCTCGCGACCGGCGAGTTGGTGGTCAACGTCGTCACGGACGAGTTGGCCGAGGCGATGAACACGACGGCCGGCGAGCACCCTTTCGGCGTTAGTGAGATGAAGCTGGCGGGCCTGACGACGTCACCGTCGCGGATTGTCGCGCCACCGCGGGTTGCGGAGTCGCCTGTGTCGCTCGAGTGTCGGGTCAGCCAGCGTGTCCCGATCGGGCGTGAAGGCGGCGAGAATCAGTACCTCGTGCTCGTCTGCGAGATCGTTGCCTTTCACGTGCGCGACGAGATCTACGACGACGGTCGCATCGATCCACGGCTTCTGCATCCGCTCGGGCGCCTCGGCGGCAATGCCTACAGCCATCCGGGCGAGATCTTCGAGATGGAGCGACCACCGTCCACTCGACCTCACTGAGTGTCAGAGCGCAGGCAAGACTGCGATTGCAACCACATCGACGATGGCGATGATCAGCAGCGCCTGGAAGCGCCGAGCGTGATTCGTCTGACGCGCACCAATCGCGAGGACAACGAGGTAGACCCCGACGAGCACGACTGCGGTCAGGGGCGAGCGTGCCGCGGTGCCGAACGCGATCACCGCGGTGCCGACAGCCAGCAGCACCCAGCAGAGCAGCACCGAGCGCCGCTCGCCGAGGCTCACAGCAAGGCCACCGAGCCCAGCCGCCCGATCACTCTCGAGGTCGGGCAACGCATTCGCCAGATGGCCACTGACGGCGACGGTTGCGAAGGCAAGGACAGTCCATGCGGGTGGAAGCTCGCCGTCGAGTCCAAGTGAGAGAAAGAACGGCATCGCTCCGAAGGCGAGGGCATAGGGGAGCCACGACCACGAAGTACGGACGAGGGCGACCGTGTAGAGCCATCCCATCGCGATCGCGAAGATGTGAAACGACCCGCCGATCGGGCCAGCGACGAGCCAACTCAGGGCGATCGCACAGACAAGGGCGATTGAGGCAGCGATCCAGAGCGCGCGTGCAGAGACAACGTTTTGGACCGTTGGCTTGCGCAGTCGGCCCGCGCGGGCATCGACCGCGGCATCAAAGGCATCGTTGCTCCAGCCGACGGAGAGTTGTCCCACCAAGACGGTGACGAACACCAACGCGAGTGACCAGCCCTGCCAGCCAAGGCTCCACGCGAAGACGGTCATCACGACTGAGACGGCAAGCGTCGGCGGTGCGTGGCACGCGCGCACGAATCCTTCGAGTCGCCTCATCTCCGAGACCCTACGGGATCGGGGGGGCCACCAGCGTGAACCGGGGCGGACATGACAAGTGCGCACTTGTCAGGTCCG
>CAMAWJ010000079.1 GCA_945861955.1 Bifidobacterium breve | reverse complement strand
CCACCGAGACGCGCGCCACACTCGATCATGCGCGGGCCGGTGGCACCAAAGCGCACCTGGGCATAGACGGGTGCGGCATCGATCCCGATCGCGGCTGCAGCCGCGCGCACAACCTCGACGATCGTCGCGACGTCCTGCTCCGAGCGACCGCAGGGATAGCGGTGCGCAACGCAGATACCCACGGCCGGTTCGGGCGCGAGCTCGCGCAACGTCACGCTGACCGGGCAGAACACGCCGCCCAGCACGAACGCATTGACGGTGTATTCGAGACCGCTCAGGTGCTCCTCAACGATCAATTCGCCGTTGCGCGAGTTGGCGATGGCATGCTCGACGGCAGCTGGTACCTCGTCGCGCGACTGGACATCGCTGACACCGCGCTGGGCAGCACCGTCGGTTGGCTTGATGATCACGCGCGGGCCGAGTGCGTCGTACGCAGCGAGCGCATCGTCAACTGTGCGGGCAGGCGCAAAGTCAGCGGTTGGAACACCATGGTCGCGGTAGAGCGTGCGCTGCACGACCTTGTCGGTGGCGGCGAGTGCTGCCGAGACTGGCAGGCCGGGTAGGCCCAACGCCTCAGCCAGCCGAGCGCCGGGCACAACGGCTTGCTCGGAGCCCATCGAACAGATGCCGATCGGCTCGATACCGGCAGCCACGAGGGCCGAGATGGTGGCCGGTACATCCGAGAAGTCCTGATGGACGAAGATGTCGGCTACATCTGCGGCCGGACGATCGGTCCGGCCATCGACGACGCACGTCGTCAACCCACGCGCCTGCGCGCGCTCGATCAGTGGTCGCTGCGAGAGCCCGGCGCCAAGAACGACGAGGGCCGGGGTCGTCACTTCGCGGCGGAGCCAGCCTCCGCGCGGTACCACTCAATCGTGCGCAAGAGGCCTTCATCGAGGTCGACTTTCGGCTCCCACTTGAGCAGCTCGCGTGACTGCGTGATGTCGGGGATGCGGATCTCGACGTCGGTGTACTCGAGTGGCTTGAAGACAATCGGCGACTCCGAGTTGGCAAGGCGCTTGATGCGCAGCGCGAGGTCGTAGGTCGTGCAGACACTACGCGGGTTACCGATGTTGAAAGACTGCCCGATCGCCTCGTCGTTTTCGAGGATTTCCAGCACGGCGTCCGCAATGTCGTCCATGTAGCACCACGCGCGAATCTGGGCACCATCGTTATGAACGGTGATCTCCTCGTTGGCAATCGCGTGGCGCACGAAGTGATGGATCGCGCCGACGCCGATCTGGTTCGGACCGTAAATATTGAAGGGGCGTACGACTGCGACGGGCACGCCGTACTCCTCAAAGTACGCATGCAAGAAGAACTCGCCGGCCAGCTTCGAGACCGCATACGACCAGCGGGCCTCACCGACTTGACCACCCGACATCTCGTGCGTCTCTTCAACCTTGTACGCGTGACGGCCAAAGACCTCACTCGTCGAGAAATCAACGAGCCGCTCCAACTGGCTGCCAAGACCCTGTGCGACCTCTGCGACATTCGCGGTGCCCATCAGGTTGACGCGCATCGTGCGCACCGGGCTCTTGAGCACCGTCGCCACGCCTGCGATTGCAGCCATATGAATGATGTGCGTGGCGTCAGCAGCCGACTTGCGCAGGAGTTCGAGGTCGAGAATGTCGCCTTCGACCAAGGTGATGTTCGGGTGCTGCCCGAGATCCGTGTGCTGTAACGCGTTGTTGTGCAGGTTGTCGTACAGGACAACATCGTTGTTGTCTGCCAAAAGCCGGGCGATCGTCGTGCCAATAAAGCCGGCGCCGCCCGTTAGAAAGAATTTCTTGCCCTTCAGCACGTGCGGAGTCTACCGGGTTGGGTCGGTCTGCTGCTCTAGCGGGCGCGCCAGTTTTCGGTAACGAGGAAGGGAACGCGTTGGAAGTCGCGCGTATCTGAGGTCACGATCACCGCACCATGCTCGAGTGCCGTTGCTGCGATCAGGCGATCTGCTGCACCAATCGGCGCACCCGCTTTGCGCAGCATGACGTCGAGGAGACCGGCTCGCCGAGCGGTGGATTCGTCGACGGAGACTTGGGTGAGGGGGCGTAGCAGCATGTCGACTGCAAAGAGTTCTCGATGAGAGTCGCGAGCCTGCGCCGCACCTGCCATGAGTTCGCTGGTGGAGATTGTGCTGACTAAAAAGTCACCAGGTGCAGCCTGACGGAATCGGCTCGTGACCTGAGGCTCGCCGCGCAAGATGTCGATGAGCGTCGAAGTATCGAGAACCTGTTTTACTCCGGAGTTCAATCCCACGGCTCGACAGGTGGACCAGAGAGATCTTCGGGGACTTCAAAGTCGGGGCAACTTCCGCAGACACTTTCGAAGTAGCCATCGGGCCATCCCTGATTGGCTTTGTCAGTCAGGAGCTTGGCCATGTAACGACTCAGCGAGAGGCTTGCCGCGTCAGCGTCGGCGCGCAGTAGATCTGCTGTGGCGTCCGTCACATATAGGTGCAGCTGCGGCATAAACCAACATTAACACATAGTCCACATAGTTTAAGAATGTCCAGAAAATCTGAGTGTTGTGGGACTGTGTTTATGCCAAGCCGCGACGGCGATATACGTCGAGCATCCGCTCGGCGACTGCCGTGTGGCCGTGAACTGCCTCAACGTACGCACGCGAGGCCTGGCCGATCTCGGTCAGCTGCTCGGGCTCGCGGACGAGCCCTCGCAGGACATCGACGAGCGTGTCCTTGTCGGCGTTAATCAGCGGAATCTTGGTGTCGAAGGCGGCCTCGGTTGCTGCGACAGCCTCGGGGTCGAGACGGACGATGCAGGGCTTGCCGAGCGCCATCGATTCGATCGAGAAGAGGCCGTACCAGCCGACATTGAGCTGGTCGATCACGAGGTCAGCCGCCGCGTAGCGCAGCCGCGCCTGATCGTTCGGCGTGTTCTCGACGAGATCGAGCTCGATCGGAGCGCCCTCGCTCTGCAGCGTGGCAACCGCCTCGAGCACTGCCTCCGTGCCCTTCGAACGCCGGCGCGACGGCGCGTGCACGATGTGAATCGTCTTGCCCGGTGTTGGCACGGCGGGCTGCCACGTCTCGAGGTTGATTCCGGGCGGCACGACGTCATAGTCGGGCCAGCCGGTCGCGTGTGGTGCACGCGGCAGAATCGCGTACGAGCCGACGACTGCGGCGTCGGCATGGCGGAGTGCGTAATCCCACTTCGACACAGGGGCATCGCGGAGGTCCGAGCCCCAGAAGTGGAAGACACGACCCTTGCCGAGCCGGCCCAACAGAGGCAGATTGATGCGCTTGGGCACGATCGTGACGCCGAAGTGGAATTGGAAGATGTCGTAGTTCGGAATCGCGCGACCCAAGGCATAGGCCTGCTTGGGGAGATTGAGCGCGAGGTTGACGGGGCCACCACCCTGCCGCAAATGCAGGTTGATATCGGAGCCGTCGCGAAACGGCTGACGCGTAAAGACCATCAGTCGACTGTCACAGCCAAGCTCGTTCAGCCCGGCACTCAACGCCTCAGGTCCACCCGCGATATTGAGGGGCGCGTGGAGGATGCGGAGGTGGTCGGTCATTGCAGGCGAGTGTACGGCAGGTGGTGGGGTGGCGGGATGTCACAAAGGGGTCAGGCCCCTTTGTGACATCGGCGTGCCACTCGGGTTGCCGTACACTCGGGCGGATGACTGAACGGCTCCGCATCCTCTTGATCGCCTTCTACTACCCGCCGACCGGTGGTGGTGGCGTTGAGCGCACCCTGCAGGTCTCGCGGCGTCTGCCAGAGCTCGGGATTGATGTCGAGATGCTGGTGCCGACGGACGCCAAGTGGTTGGCCGAGGATCCGGCCTCTGTCAGTCGCATCCCCGCGGACGTCACGGTGCACCGCGTCCGCTATCGAGGACCGTCGCTGAAGCAACTCCCTGCCGATCGGATTCGCAACGCGCCAACGACTGCACGCAGGCTCGCCGTCCGCGCCGCCCTCGCTCCGCAGCGACTGTTTCTCCCCGACGCCAATGCGCC
>CAMAWJ010000078.1 GCA_945861955.1 Bifidobacterium breve | reverse complement strand
TCGATCCGAGCCAGATCCTGCCCGATTGGGAGCCTTCGCCGCAGGCGAAAGCCGCTATCGCAACAGCGCTTGCGAATGGGCGTCCGCCGCAGTTCATCGTTTCGTCGTTCGACGGCGCAGCCGACTATCGCATGTATCAACGTTGGCTGAAGGTGGCCGATGACGTTGGTGCCCGCTTTACCTTCTTCGTCAGCGGCATCTACATGTTGTTACCGGAGAAGAAAGACGCGTATCAGCCGCCCCAGGAACCACGAGGCTTCTCGAATCTTGGTGGCTATGCCGAACTCGCCGGGCCGAAGTCGGCTGCCGAAAATCTCGTCGATAACGTCACCGACTTCAACACTGCCCGCGCGTTGGGGCACGAGATTGGTTCGCACTACGTCTCGCATCTCTGCGAACAGTCGGATGCTTGGTCGTCGGCAGAGTGGGTGAGTGAGCAGTCTCAGTGGGAGCAATTCATGCTCGATCCTGTGGGCGTCAATGGTCTCAGCAACATTCCCACACCGATCTACACGAAGCAGGACTTTCATGGTGGACGCACGCCGTGCCTGTCGGGCAACAAGCCAGCGCTGTACACCGCGATGAAGCAGGTTGGGTTCGAGTACGACTCGAGCCAGCCCGGCATCCTCGGCGCCTGGCCGACGAAGCAGCAGGGACTCTGGAACTTTGCGTTGCCGTCGATCAAACGTGTCGGATCGAAGTACGACACCATGGCGATGGACTACAACTTTTATGTCAACCACGGGTCGGCTGAGACGCAGGCTCAGGCCGACGAGTTTGAGCAGACGACCTACCAGAGCTATATGAATGCGATCAACTCGCTGTCCCGCGGCAATCGGGCGCCCTACATCACGGGTTCGCATTTCGCGAACTGGAATAAGGGTGCATACATGAATGCCCTCGAGCGGACACTACGCGACGCCTGCACGCGCCCTGAGACGGCGTGCGTCAACTCCATCACCCTCGCCCGCTGGCTCGACGAGCAGACGCCGGCGCAGCTGGCGAAGTGGAACGCCGGCACCTTTAAGCAGTCGTAGCGTCGCTGTCCGCTGTCGCGTTCGCTCGTGAGGCGGACATCACAACCGCGCGGATGTGGTGTCCGCCTAGCGGTTACCGACGGAGAACGGTGTCTCGCCGGGGAAGATGTAGCCGCGTCGGCGCGCCTCGCGCACCAGCATTTCGCGCGTGCCGAGAGCGTCGCGCTCCTTGACGGCGCGTTCCTTGATGGCACGGGCATTGTCAAGCTGCTCACGCGCGGTCGTCAATTCGGACTGTGCGGCGCGGTAGGCACGGATCGGCTGTACGAACAACACACCCAGTAACACCACGACACCAATGATGATCAGCTTGCGCACGCTGACCGATTCGCCGTGCGTGCAGAGGCTCCTCCCGCGTACGCTGTGCCCGTGATTGATGCGACAGACCTGGCTCGCCTCGAGCAACAGCTAGGGCGAACGCCGTATCCGCCACTGCGCGTGGCCTGCCGCTGTGTTGCTGGGTGGCCCGTCGTGGTGGAGCAGCCGCCCGTCACACCCGATGGCACGCCGTTCCCGACGGCGTATTGGCTTTCCTGTCCAGGGCTCGTCCACGCGGTTGGCGTATTGGAGGGGGAGGGGGGCGTCAAGGCACTCGAGGCGCGCCTTGAGCAAGATCCCGAGCTCGCGGCTGGCTTTGACGAGGCGATGGAGCGGCACCGAGCGTTACGGCCTGAGTTTGGGCTCGGCATTGGCGGCGTGCATTCGGAGCGTGGCGTCAAGTGCCTTCATGCTCACGTGGCCTTTGCCCTCGCAGCGCCACCGTACCCAATTGGCGAGGCGCTGCTGGCCGAGGCTGGGGGCCTGCCGACGCGGTGCTGTATGGAGCAGATGACGTGAACCCGAATCCCAAGACGGAAGTGGCGATCCAGGCCTGGGGCGAGGCGCCCGGCACTGCTCGCCGCGTGCGTGCGGGGCTCGACGTCCGGGGCCTCGGCGCGTTCGAGCGGGCCTACGCAGCGATCTACAGCGAGCTGGTGCGCAAAGTGGGGCAGTCGTACTCCCTGGACCAACTTGCCGACGTGTGGCGCGAAGCAGACCGTTGGGCCCCAGACGTCGCGCTCGATGCCGCGAGCCCAACGCCGCCGCCACGCTCAACGCCGCTACTCGTTGACCTCGCCTGCGCCCGTCTGCAGCGCAGCGCGCGCGACGCACGCAAGTAGCGCGTCACTCACCACGCGCGATCCAGGGCCGCTCGCTCGACAAAGAGGACATGACAAGTGCGCACTTGTCGTGTCCTCCCTGCAGCGCGACCACAAAGCTGATTGCGCTGTCGAGGCGCGAAACGCGACCGACTAGCTGGTCGCTGGCTCCGACTCGTCGTCCGCTACAGACTGTTCGGCGTCGTCTGTGGACTCGTCTGTGGATTCGTCGCTCTCGGGCGGCGCTCCTGCGAGGGTGATGCCGTCGGCGGTGACGGTGATGACGCCACTCGTCAACTCGAGCCAGTGCTCGCGGAAAACATTCAGCTCGAGGACAGCCGCGTCGATTCGAATTGTGACGCCCTGATCGTCGCGTTCGAGGGTGGCGGCGATCGTCTCGACCTTGGAGCGACCACGACCACGGCCGCCACGACGGCCACGACGACGGCGCTTGGCAGGGGCCTCGCCGTCCGCTGTAGCCTCGTCTGGCGCGTCATCCTCGCTGGACTCGACGGGCGAGACCTCCTTGGCAACGATCTTCGGAGCGCGCGCCTTCGGGGTTGCAGCCGTGCTGGTGCGCGCTCGGCGCGGCTTCGGTGCGGCTGGTGCAGCTGCAGCCTCATCGGGGCGCAGGAGCCCTTGCTGGCGGCGAAACGCCGAGACTTCGGCAGGCGTCGTCTCGAGCTGATGGGCGATCCAGATATCGGTGACGCCCTCGGCAACCCACGTACGGACCTGATTGAGCTGTGGTTTGAGCGACGAATTGCGGCGAGCCATCCCGGCAGGGTATACCGCCCGGCGGTTTGACCCGTCAGGCCCCGAAGGCAGAACGCAGCGTTTGCAGCGACAGGTACGCGAAGGTAGCGGCGATTGCCAGCAAAACCAGCACGATTACGAGGAAGCGAAAACGAGCCTTGCGGCGCTCGGAGGCGCGCAACGTGGTGGCCTCACGTTCGGCCTTAGCGAGCGCGAGTTCGGTCTGAAGTTGAACCTCGAGCTCGCGGTCGGCGGCATCCGGACTGAGCGGTGGTTGCGACACGTGTACACGGTAGCGATCGGGCTCACAGCCAGCATCGGCGCAGGAAAACGTGGGATAGAGTTGAAAACGATTATTTCCCATGCGTTTGCGACACCCTGCCTCCTTCCTTGCCCTGACGCTCACACTCCTCGTGGGTGCTGTCAGCGCCTCCGCGCAAGACACCACAACGGTTCCCGCGCCCACCCCGACCCCCGGGGTTGCCGTGCCGGGCTCGCTCGTCGCCGGCGTCGACATCTCCGGCATGGATGCTGCAACGGCGCTGGCAACAGTCAATGCGGCGTTTGCGCAGCAGATCGTGATCACCATCGACACTCGAATGTTTAAGGTGCGAAGTAGCCAACTCGAGGCTGTCTATGACACACAGACTGCAGTCACGGACGCCGTTGCGCGGACCGTGGGTGGCAACACGCCCGTGACGACCGAATACAGCGAGACGAAGTTGAAGGATCAGGTCAAGCGAATCTTGCGCCTCTCGAGTGACAAAGGCAGCGTCTCGGCATGGGTGATCCGGGCGAAGCCAATCATCAAGCGTGGCAAGGCTGGTTCGGCGCCGAACGGCAAGCTTGTTGAGAAACAGATTCGCGCCGCGATTCGCCAACCGCTGTTGCGTGCTCAACAGGAAGCGATACCGCTCGTTACGGTCAACCCGTCGGCCACCCTCGAGCAGCTCGGCTACGTGGTGGCCGTCTCGAAGGGCGAGCGTCTCGTGCGGCTCTACGCGCCAGTGGCTGGCAAGTCGAAGGCAGTGCTGAGGTTCAAGGTTGCCATTGGCGCGCCGTCGTTTCCGACACCATCGGGTACGTTTACGATCGTCACCATGCAGAAAGACCCGTGGTGGAATCCGCCCGACTCGGATTGGGCGAAGGACTCGGAGCCGGTGCCGCCAGGTCCGAGCAACCCACTCGGGACTCGTTGGATGGGTCTCGATCGT
>CAMAWJ010000077.1 GCA_945861955.1 Bifidobacterium breve | reverse complement strand
TCCAGTGGCATCTATTTCGTTATCTCACGCGAGCGCTGCGGGCGCTGTCGGGTGGGTCGATTGAAGATGTCTCGCCCGATCCGTCTGCCTGATCCGTTTGCAGCAAAAGTGCTTGGATGACGAGGCGATGGACGATCATGCGCGCCGCCGTGGCGTCGCCTGTGCGCTCGAGGATGCAGATCCACAGTTCGTCGAATAACGGGGGGATTCGGACGGCAGCGATTGAGCCACCCAAGAGCTCCTCGCCGCTCCCGAGGCCGAGTTCGCGCGCAGCAAGCGTCAGCAGGCAACCGTCCCCATCATCGACGCCCCATGTCCCTCCGACGAGCCGATCGTTGGAGCGCTCTAAGGCGCGTGCGAGGGCCGGCAACAGCGTCGGGTCAACGCGCGTCAATTCCTGCTGCAACGCACTCTGAAGCTCGAGTTCGCGGTGAGTGGGAGCGATGCTCATAGACGCAATGCTAGCCTTAATTTCGTGCCCGGCCTGTTGACTCCGATGCGTGCACTGCTACTTGGTGGCCTTGGCCTTCTGCTCCAAGTCGTTGCACTGTTGCCCGCCGTGGAGGGCGCGGTGGATTCGAACGGGGCGATGCATTATCTCCAGCACGGCATAATCTTCGCGGGCGGCCTGTGCATGGGCATTGCTCTCCGCGATCTGCTGATGATGAGCCGGCGTCGCTGACGCGCAGTCGTCGTTTAGTGTCCTCGGATACGATGGGATGCGTGATTACGCACTATGAGACGTGGGCAATTCGTGTCTGCTGAGGCCGTGACCACACCCAGCCCTCCGTCCGTGTACCTCGACTATTTCGAGCTGACGAAGCCGCGGATTATGATCCTGCTCCTGATCACGCTGCTCGGCGGGATGGTCTGGGCTGAGGGAGGTATTCCGCCGCTCTGGTTGATCGCTTCGACGCTGCTTGGCATGGGACTTGCGTCGGGTGGAGCCAGTGCGATCAACCATGCACTCGACCGTGACCTCGACATCCGGATGGAGCGCACGCGCCTGCGGCCGGTTGCAGACGGTCGCATCGAACCGCGCCCTGCGATCATTTTCGGCATCGTGCTGACGACGCTCGGCATCGTGGTGCTCGCCGTGCTGACGACGCCGCTCGCGGCCGCGCTCGCGCTCGCCGGCAACCTCTTTTACATCTTCATCTACACGATTTGGCTGAAGCGCCGAACTCCGCAGAACATCGTGATTGGTGGTGCTGCGGGTGCGATGCCACCGCTCGTCGGGTGGGCGGCTGTGACGGGATCGGTTGCGTTTGCGCCGATTTTCCTGTTTGGCCTGATCTTCCTCTGGACCCCTCCCCACTTCTGGGCGCTTGCTCTCGTCAAACAGGACGAGTACGAAGACGCTGGCGTGCCCATGCTGCCGAATGTGGCCGGCGTGCGGGTGACGACCATCCAGATCATCGTTTACACGATCATCTTGCTGGTCTTCTCGTTGATCCCGGTGTCGTTGGGCTGGTTCGGGATCAGCGACAGCATTCTCGGTCCCGTCTACGGCGTGATCGCGCTGGTGCTCGGTCTGCGGTTCTTGCAGTTCGGTGTCCGCTTGCACCGCACCAATGGTGACCTAGACATTGCCCGTGAGGCCTTCCGATTTTCGCTGTTGTACCTAGCGGGCATCTTTGCTGCGATCGCGTTGGACCGCGTGCTCTTCAGCTGAGCTGATGATGGGTCAACGCCGGCCAGTATCGCCCCGTCGTCTGACAGCGCTGATCTCTGCGCTGATTTTCCTCGACATGGCCACTTGGCTCGCCGCGATACCGCTGATTCCGGTCTGGCACGACCAGTTTGGTCTGACGGATGGCCAAGCGGGTCTGGTACTCGGTGCCTATAGCTTCTCGGTTCTGGTTTTCGCGATCCCTGCGGGCTGGGTTGCCGACCGGATCGGTGCACGCCGTGTGACGCTGATCGCAGCGGCCTGCTTCGTGGTTGCCGCGCCCGCGATCGCCTTTGCCGACACGTTCGTCCTTTTGGTCCTCGTGCGCATCGTGCAAGGTGCCTGCTCGGCGGTCGTCTGGTCGGCCGGGCTCGCCTGGCTGTCCGGGGCCGTCGACTCGATTTATCGGCCGCGGGCGCTAACGATCGCCAATGCCTGCGCGACGATCGCGACGATCGGTGGGCCGCTCTTGGGTGGTCCAATCGTGGCCCGTTTTGGGATCACGGAGTCGTTCGCTGGGCTCGGCCTGCTCGTCGCCGCGATCGTCGTGTGGGGGCTGTTCGAGCCTGGTGGCGATAGTGGAGTCGTTCCGCACGCGGATCGACATGGACCGTTCGTGTCGCTGCGGCACGCACTGCAACCGGGATTGCTACAGGTCAGTTTCATCTCGATTGGTTTTGTCGCCCTGATGATGGCCGCCCTTCAGCTCCTTGCGCCGCTCTATCTCGATGATCAGGGAGTCAGCTCGGCTGCGATCGGGTGGATCTTTACGGCCGGCAGCGTGCTTTCGGTGATTGCGATTGTGGTCGTGGCTCGCTTGGGCTCGCGGCTCAATCACCTGCTCGCGCTTGTGGTGTTGCCTGCGGTCTGTGGTAGTGGTCTCGCAATTATGCTGCTGCCGCTCGGTGTGCCTGCCTACGCCGTGATGCTCGTTCTACTGATCGGGCTCGCCGCGCCCATTTTTGCGATTGCCTATCCCATCTGCGCCACGGGTGCGCGCGCCGTCAAGATCGGTGAAGGTGGCGCCTTCGGGATGCTCAATGCGGTCTGGGCCGTGGGTTCGTTGATCGCTCCGGTGATTGCGGGTGTCATGTTGCAGCGTGGCGCTCCGTGGCTGGTCTACCTGGTGGTTGCCTTGTTGAGCTTGGGAGTGTCATTCGTCCTGCTCCGATCGCGGGCGGCCGTCACCGCCGCCTGACCGCGCGGGATACCATCTGGAGTGGTGAGCACTCGCGTGACAGCAGCTGGAGCACTTGCGCGTTGCGCGGGTGCCATCTCGCGCGTGACGCGTCAAGGCGGCGGCACAACGATGCCTGGTCACGTCTTTCTGCGTCTGGCTCCGGATGGTCTGAGTGAGTTGGCTGCCGCACTGACCGAGGGCATCGTCGCGGTCAGTGCTACCAACGGTAAGACCACGACCTCGGCAATGCTGACGGCGATCGTTGGGCCGGACCATGCGGTCTGTCGCAATGGCGCTGGCGCCAACCTGGCGACGGGTATCGCCACCACCCTCGTCAATCGACCCCACGGCGCAACGCTTGGAGTGCTCGAAGTAGACGAGGCTGCACTGACTGGCGTTACGCGACAGCTATCGCCCAGCGTGATTGTTTTGGGCAATCTCTTTCGTGATCAACTCGACCGCCATGGCGAGCTCGAGATGGTGGCGGATCGTTGGCGAGAACTCGTGGCCACGCTCCCTCCCTCCACCACGCTCGTGCTTGGTGCCGACGATCCCGTCATCGATGGGCTGGCGGGCGATCGAGCAAACGTGGTGCGCTTCGGCATCGATGATCCCAGCGTCTCGCTTGCCGCCCAGGATGCGGCGGCCGACTCAACGTTTTGCGTCCGCTGCGGCAGCGCGTACGTGTACGACGAGATGTATCTCGGGCACCTTGGCTCCTACCGCTGTCCGCGCGGCGACCACCAGCGCGGCACGCTCGAGATCGTCGCCCGCCACGTGCGCACCGACGGCATCCGCGGTACGACGTTCCGTCTCGACGCGCCAGATGGCTCGTGTGAGGTCTCGTTGCCTCTGCCAGGGCTGTACAACGTGGAGAACGCTCTCGGAGCTATCGCCGCGGCCTACGTGCTCGGTACGCCAACTGCCGTGGCAGCCGGTCGCCTCGCGCAGTTCAATGCCGCCTTCGGCCGGTTCGAGCGGATTGCGGTTGATGATCGCGAGGCGGTGCTACTGCTTTTCAAGAATCCGACTGGTGCCAATGAGGCGCTACGAGCCATTGCCGACGATGTGGCGGGCGCCCAGGTCGTACTCGCTCTCAACGACCGCATCGCCGATGGTCGGGATATCAGTTGGATCTGGGACATCGACTTCGAAGCAGCACTCACCACAGCCGCGCAGATCAGGTGCAGTGGCACGCGCGCAGCAGAGCTTGCCGTGCGACTGCGTTACAGCGACGTCTCTCCGGAGCGGGTGACGACCGAGGCCGTGACCGAGGTGGCGTTTGACGAGGCCGTCGAGGCCACGCCAGCGGGTGGCCTCATCTTTGTGCTGGCGACGTACACCGCGATGCTTGACCTCCATGG
>CAMAWJ010000076.1 GCA_945861955.1 Bifidobacterium breve | reverse complement strand
ACCTCTTGGTAGCCACGCGCGTTGTTTTCGCCGCGCCACATATCGACGAGCGTGTTCCAAACGACCATGCCCTTGGGATGCCAGAACGGCCCGCCTGGCGAGGCATCGTTGAACGAGAAAAGGTCGAGTTCGCGGCCGAGGCGGCGATGATCGCGCTTCTGAGCCTCCTCGATGTTGTGGAGGTGCAACTCGAGGTCTTCTTGCGTAAAGAACGCCGTGCCGTAGACGCGCGTCAGCATCGGGCGGGTCGAATCGCCCCGCCAGTACGCGCCGGCGAGATGCGTCAACTTGAAGGCCTTGATCGGGCCCGTGTCCTGCAGGTGGGGACCACGGCAAAGGTCGGAGAAATCGTCTTGCGTGTACGTCGTCAGCGGCTCGTCAACAGGCAGATCGTCGATCAGCTCGACCTTGTACTGCTCGTCCTCATCGACGAAACGTTGACGCACCGTGTCGCGGTCGATCGTCGCGCGTTCGAAGGCGTGCTTCTGCTTGAGAATGCGACGCATCTCGTTCTCAAGCCGCACGAGGTCGGCCTCACCAATCTGCTCAGGGAAGTCGAAGTCGTAATAGAAGCCGTTGTCGATCGGCGGACCAATCGAGATCTTGACGCCCGGAAAGACGTGACGGGCGGCTTCGGCCAACACGTGGGCTGTGGAGTGCCGCAAGATCGGCAGTGCCTCTTCGTCACCGACGCGCAAAATCTTGACGGTGACACCGTCCGTCAACGGCAATCGCAAATCCTGGACCTTGCCGTCGACCTCGATGGCGGCCGTGACCTTCGCCAAGCGCTCGCCGATCGCGCGGGCACAGTCCAGACCAGTCGCGCCGTCCTCGAGTTCGAGTTCCGTGCCGTCGGGGAGATGGACCTTCACACGATGCAGGCTACCAATCGGCGGCTCGGGGGCGTGGCGGCCCTGGATCAACTTCCTATTGGGGTCAGACCCTTTTAGGAAGTTAGATCCGCTATCCGAGCAATCGAGCGGCCGCTAACTTCCTAAAAGGGTCTGACCCCAATAGGAAGTTGATCAGATCAGAGAAAACGACGTCATCGCGTGGAACTGGGCGACGCGGACTTCGACCTCGTCACACGTCAGGCGCTGCACGCGTTCGGTGCCGAACTCCTCGACATTGAAGGACGCGACGATAGACCCGTAGGCGACAGCGCGACGAAGATGCTCGAGATCCGGCTCCGTTTGGCCCGTGGCTGCGAGGTAGCCCACGAAGCCACCCGCGAACGAATCGCCCGCTCCGGTTGGATCGAAGACCTCTTCCAGCGGATAGCCGGGGACACCAAAGAAGCCCTCGTCGGTAAACAGCGCAGCACCGTACTCGCCACGCTTAATCACCACGATGCGAGGACCATGCTGCGAAATCGCGCGAGCGGCCTTGACGAGCGTGGCCTCACCCGTCAGCTGGCGCGCCTCGCCATCGTTGAGGATCACGCAGTCGACCTCGCTGATTGCTCCCAGCAACGATTCCTTGGCGATCTCGATCCAGAGATTCATCGAATCGAGTGCGACCAGACCAGCCTTGGATTGGCGGCGAACCGACCGTTGCAAGTCGGGCTGGATGTTGCCAAGAAACAAGACCGGCGAAGCAGCCTCTGCCTCGGACAGCTGAGGATCGAAATCTGCGAAGACGCCGAGCCGCGTATCGAGCGTCTCGGCGACGTTGAGGTCGAACCCATAACGACCGTCCCAGGCAAAGGTCGTACCACCGGCAATCCGTTGAATACCGGCCGTGTCGATCCCCCGCTCCGTCAGCACGGACTCACCATCGAAGTCGTCGCCGACGACCCCGACGACCCCGACGTCCGTAAACAGATTCGCAGCGAGTGCGAAGTGGACGGCGGAGCCGCCGAGCGCCCGGTCGCGTCGACCAAAGGGCGTCTCGAGGCTGTCGTAGGCAATCGATCCAACTGCAGTAAGGCTATTCACGAGGCAGACGGTAGCAGCGAGCGCTACAGCTCCACGACCACCTTGCTGGTCCGTCCGGGCATCGTGCGCGTGCCCTCTTCGACGGCCAGCAGGGCGTCCCAGTCCTGGACCCAGATCATGCGACGTTCGATCGAGGCGATCGCTTCGGAACGCAGCCAACCCGATACCTTCGTCAGGGTCTCACGCGTCGTGCCTGTCATCTCGGCGAGCGAGCCGTGGGTCAGACGAACATCGATGCGCACACCTTCGGGAGTGACCTTGCCGAAGTGGTCTGCCAACTCGGTTAGCACGGTTGCGAGCCGAGCGGGGACCGGCTGGAAGGCAAGTCCGGCGAGGCGCGCCTCGGAGGCACGGAGACGGAGTGCGTTGGAGCGCGCGAGGCTGCGAGCCACGATCGGATCGACTGCTGCGAGGGTCTGCAGATCATTCGTGGAGGCGACGAGCACATCGCAGTCCACGAGCGCCTCAACCTGCTCGGTGCGCATGTCATCAACGAAGGGAAGCCGACCAAAGACCATGCCTGCATCGAGCAAGCCGCTGGTCAGGCAACGACCGTCTTCGTTGACGCGTACGGCACGCGCTACGCCATCGACGATCACGTAGGTGCGGGCATCGACGTCGGCCACGCCCGAGATGGTCTCGCCGCGTTCGAAGCGAACGGGATGAAAGGCGCTGATAGCGCGCGTGAGTCGATCGCCTTCGAGTTCGTCGAAGAACGGCGTCTCTTTGATCGTGGAAAGCAACTGCGGATTCATGATCAACCTCCAAATGGTGATCTGGGATCCGACGGTAAGCCGGAGCCCAAATTCATCATGGGCGGCTGATGTTGCGTTTCTGTTGAGCGCGAATGGCGCCTAAGAGAACCTTTGTAAAGGCTCTGCGCGCAGTGTTAAGAAGGCGTTTAGACGGCGTCGGGAGTGAGGATCTTGGCGAGTTCGCCCTGCGTGTGCAGTTCCTCAACGATGTCGCAGCCGCCAATCAATTCGCCATCCACAAACAGCTGTGGTGTGGTGGGCCAACCCGAGTAGGCAGAGAGCTGCTGACGAATACGTGGATCCGGCAGGATGTCGATCGCGATGAACTCCGCGCCGCTCTCAAGAATACGCTCAGATACGCGTGCCGAAAAACCGCAGCGCGGCTCTTCTGGCGTGCCCTTCATAAACAGTGCGACCCGGTTGCCCGTGATGATCGCGGTGATCTCGTTGAGGATGTCCTCGTCGCTCATGACGCTCATGCTGATGCTCCCGGTGCAATAGGGACGGTGGTTATGGAAAGCGCGTGGATGGCGCCCGAATCGAGGTGCTCTTGGACGGCCGCGTAGATCATCTTGTGCTGCTCGATCAGGCTCTTGCCGACGAACTGTTCGGCCTCGACACGTACGGCGAGATGATCCCCACCCGCGCCCATGAAGTCGTCGACGCTGGCACGACTTCCCGGCAGGTGCGTCTCGATCAGTGCTTGGACGATGTTCAGTTCCACGGACGAAGGGTAGCGTAGGCGCGCGGGAGATTCGGCACGTTCGAAAGCGGCAGTGCACGAAGCTGCGGCCGCACCCAAGCGCTGGTGGCCGAGAGGTAGGGCGAACTGCCCGGGTCGTTCGTGCCAGGGTCGTAGACGAGGCGCCAGCGGGCACGGCTCCACGCACCGCGCGTCACACAGCTACCCCGGAGGGCCCCGGTGCTCGCGGACAGTACACGCTCGCTCCGACGGCAGACGGCAGTGCCCCGACGTTCGCCCGGCAGGATTCCCTCCCAGCTGAGACGGAGCCCCACCACTCCCGGCGCCACGACGCTCCCGGGCAGCAAGGCGAGGTCGCGGATCAGCGTTCGACCTTGAGCATCGATACCATCGCGGCTCGCCGTGAGGCGGAGCCGAATCTGTGGGCGCACGCCGACGACACCGAGTCGAATACGTTGGGGTGCAGCGAGACCACTGTCAAGCTCGAGCCAGGCGACCGCATTGACGAGTGGGACGATGCTGCCGCTGAGCCGCCCAGACTCGTCGCCCGCCACCACGGTGCGGACTGGTTGATACCCAGCCACGGTTGGCTCGAGCACGATCGTCGCCGTCGCCTCGAGCTGACCTGCTGGCAACTGTCCCGAGACCGCAACGTCAGCCCCAGCAGTCACGACCCACTGTGCGAGTGCGACTGGAGCGTTGCGAGCCGGCCCAAGGCGCAGTCGAACGCCAGGCTGGTCGACGTCCGAGGCGCGCGCCACGCGCATAGTTGCTGTCGACCAGGACTCATCTCTGCCCTCGGCAGTCTCCACAACCACGTGCACGCGCAACCGGCTTCCGGCATCT
>CAMAWJ010000075.1 GCA_945861955.1 Bifidobacterium breve | reverse complement strand
CCACGCCCGGCCTTCTTCGCCTGTGTTAAGACCTGGAGATAGTGCGCGAGTCGCGCTGCCACTCCCCCACCCAGACGCTCAGTCATGACGAACCCTTCGTGCTGCTTTGCATGTCACAAGAGATCGTACCCAACCGCACCGTTATCGGATTCACCGTGTCACGATCGCTCGACTGCCAACGCCTTCTCGATCGTGGACTGCTCGATCACGAAACGGCCCACCTCGACTCCATCGACGACCACGACCGGGATCAGTTCGCGGTAGCGCCGCTCGAGTTCGACGTCGCCATCGATGTCAACAATCACGAGTTCGGCGCCGTGCCCAGCTGATGCCGCCGTCGCCGCCTCGATCGCGGGTGGACATAGATGGCACCCCGTCGCCATGATCACCTCGACACGCCTCATCCCAACGGGCTCCGCGCGTGGGCATCGAGCGATTCCATCTCCGCAACCGACAGTGGTGGAAGCGACCGACTCGCCATCGCGATCATGGCGGCGTTGTCGCCACAGGCAGAGAGTGGCGCCATCGTCACCGTGGCCGGCAGGGTGCCCAGTTGTTCGCGCAGGCGCACATTTGCGGCAACGCCACCGACCAGACCGAGCGTTGTGCGACCCGTGCTGGTGAGCCCAAGGCTGGCACGGTCCAGCAGGTGTTCGACGATCGCCTCTTGATACGCGGCGGCGAGTTCCGAGCGTGCAGCGTGATCATCGCTGTTGAGTCGTTGCACGGCGAGAGACAGCGCAGTCTTGAGTCCGGAGAATGAGAAAGCAAGATCGTCGCGGCCTTGCAGCGGAGTCGTAAACGCGCGCGCCTGTGGATCTGATGCGCCCGCCAAATAGCCGAGGGCTGGCCCACCGGGATAGCCGAGCCCGAGCAGCCGCGCACCCTTGTCGAATGCTTCGCCCGCGGCGTCATCCATGCTGCGAGCGATCGTGGTCAAGCCCCCAGCGTCGTCCACATCGATCAACAACGTGTGACCACCCGAGGCAAGCAGCACGAGGTGCGCTCCAACCGGCGGGGTGTCCGACAGCTGTAACGACGCCACGTGGCCATGCAGATGGTCGACAGCAACCAATGGCAAACGGCGAGCGTACGCGTAGCCCTTGGCGTAACTGACACCAACAAGCAACGCGCCAATCAGACCAGGTCCAGACGTCACGGCGACGCGTGTCAGTTGGTCTTCACTGATACCCGCTTCGGTAAGTGCCGTGGCAACCGTCGGTCCGAGCAGCTCGAGATGTCGCCGGGAGGCGATCTCGGGGACCACCCCACCGAACGTGGCATGGTCGGCGACCTGTGAGGCAACGACCGACGACAGCAACCTCCCGTCCTCCGTGCAGACAGCCGCACACGTTTCGTCACACGACGTTTCGATCGCGAGGATCATCGAACGAGCGGTTCGGTATCTGTGTCCGGACCGTCGCCACGCCACATTACGAGCGCGTCCTCACGATCGTCGGTGTAATACGCACGCCGCATTCCCGCAGGACGAAAACCAAGGCTCTCATAGAGACGGATCGCGCCGTGGTTGGAGACACGCACTTCGAGTGTGTGCCCACGGGTGCCATCGCCCTCGGTTTCGCGAAGCATCGTCTCGAGCATCAGTCGAGCAACGCCGAGTCGACGATGCGGCTCGTCGACAGCAACGTTCATCACATGCCACGCATCGGTGTAGCGCGACACGATCAGATAGCCGGCCAGCGACCGCTCGATAAAGGCGCCATAGCAGCGCGAACCAGGTCGGCTGATCTCGCCCGAGAACATCGTCCTCGACCAGGGCGTCTTGTACGCGCGTCGCTCGAGCTCCTCGACGCCCGTCAGGTCGCCGAGGCCGAGGCGGCGCAAGCGGATCGGTTGTTCGCCATCAAGTGTGCGTACGGACTCCTCGGTCGCAGTCATCGGGCCGCCACCGGTATCGCATCGGGGGCGCGCAGATACAACGCGGTTGTTGCCTGAGGACTGGACTGCGCTAGCTCTACCATCGTGGCCGGGTTGGGCCAGTGCAGCGGGCTGTCATCCGCGGGCACGGTGTAGCCCGACTCGACAAACAGCTCGCGATAACGCAGCGCACCATCGCCCATCAGGACAGCGCCGCGCTCCACCTGCGCAGCCAGCTGCGCAGGTGTATACGACGCTGCGGCCACGCCAACGCCCTGAGCGAACACTTCCCCTCGTCGAGCATCAATCACTGCGATGGCACTCGCTGGCGCAGCGTGTTGGAGCGCTCCAAGCGTGTCCACGCCCACCACACGAACCGCCAGCGCCGCGCTCAGACCAAGGGCAGTTGCCAGCCCGATTCGTAGACCCGTGAACGATCCAGGACCACGTCCCACGGCGATGCAGGAAATATCATCAACGGACGATCCAGCCTCAGCGAGGACAGCGTCAACAGCGGACAGCACGTGCTGCGCCGCATTGGCGGCTCGGATCGGCTCCGCACAGATGCTACGGCCGTCGGCGAGCACGAGCCCGACTGAGGCAATCGACGTGGCCGTATCGATGGTCAGGGTTGTCACGCGGTAATCCTAAAGGCGACCGGCAGGCGGCGAAATGTGGAACTGACGCACGCCGTCAGTGGCGAGCCCAATCTCAACTGAACAGGTCGCGGCAGGCAACCAATTGCTGCCGTATTCCGGCCACTCAACGAACGCGATCGCATCTTCGGTCAAATAGGCCAACAGGTCAGCCGTGTCGCGGCTCGCCGCCTCACCTAGGCGATACAGATCGAGGTGCGCAACAGGGGGCGTGCCCTCATAGACGTGTGCGAGTGCGAAGGTTGGGCTTGTGACTGGCTCGCTGACACCCAGCAGTTGGGCACAGGCCTGAACGAGCGTGGTCTTACCGGCACCGATCGGCCCCTCAAGGTAGACACAGTCGCCTGCTTGCACCAATGCACAGACCGCCTCGGCAACGGGAGTGAGATCGCCTCCGTCAACGACGGTGATCATCATGGACCGGTCAGCCGCAGCCGCAGCCACCGCCGCAGCAACCGCCAGCACGGCCGGCTGTCGGCGCGGGCGCAGACTCAAGACCTCCACCACCAACGCGCACGCGCTGGAAGGTCGAAAAGAGCTTGTCGACCTTGCCGGAATTGCAGACGGGGCAGGCAACGACAGTGGAGCCAGAGGCCGAGACGAGCTCTTCAAATTGGTGCGAGCACTTCGTGCAGGCGTATTCGTACATAGGCATAACCGTAGGGTAGCGCCTCGTTC
Organism: Bifidobacterium breve; assembly: GCA_945861955.1. Taxonomy (GTDB): domain Bacteria; phylum Actinomycetota; class Thermoleophilia; order Gaiellales; family F1-60-MAGs149; genus F1-60-MAGs149. Next base: position 1,046 of record CAMAWJ010000075.1, on the reverse strand, counting down.
CGGCGGACGTCCGGTACCATGCGCGCAAGGACTCCATCCTCACCGAGGGGTACCAATGAAACTCACCGTGATCGGTCCCGGACGCGCCGGGACAGCAATCCATCAGCACGCCTGCCACGCTGGCCTCGCCAGCTCGATTGGGCGCACGGCAACAGCCGCTGTTGACGTCGTGCTGATCGCGGTGCCCGACCCTGCAGTAGCCGAGGTCGCTCAGGCAATCCCGTTGGGGCCGCTGGTCGGCATGGTGTCCGGCTCGGTACCTCTGGACGCACTCGCAACGCACCCGCACGCATTCGTAATGCACCCGATGCAGACGATTCAGCCCGACCGCGGTGAGCTCCAGTTGACTGGCTGTGCCGCGGGTATCACCGCGACGGACGCAGCCACAGCGCGCCAGGCCAGCGACCTCGCCCACCTGCTCGGCATGAACCCTGTCCCGGTTGCCGAGGAACTGCGACCACTGCCACACATCGCGAGCGTCTTTGCCTCCAACCTGCTGCTTCCGTCGTTGGTTTCTGCAATGGAAGTGCTCGCCGCGGCAGGCCTGGATGATCAACGCGAAGCGATTCTGGGACCGTTGGTCCGACGCGCGGTCGACAACGCGTTGGCTGACGGCATGTCCGCGCCAGCCACGGGGCCCGTTGCGCGTGGAGATCTCGCTACCGTCCAGCTACACCGTCGACGACTTCAGGCCGTCAACGCTCAGCTCGACCGCGCCTATGCCCTCCTCTCCACCGCATTGCTGCCACTGGTGTCGCCCACCGCAGCCACCGCGGTCGCTCCTGGATTGGGGCCCGACGCATGATCATCGCCCGCTCCGCCACGGAACTACGAGCTGCTATCAACGGGCCTGTCTCGTTCGTGCCGACGATGGGCGCTTTGCATGCCGGCCATGCCTCGTTGATTCGCATCGCCGCAGCCGACGGTTCGTGCGTGGTCGTCTCCGACTTTGTCAATCCGTCGCAATTTGGTGAGGGCGAAGACTTCGAGAGTTACCCGCGCGATCTCGATGGCGACGCCGCGATCGCGGAGCAGGCCGGAGCGCA
>CAMAWJ010000074.1 GCA_945861955.1 Bifidobacterium breve | reverse complement strand
GCTCTCGCCAACCAGCCCTACTCGGGCAGCTGGACCGGACCCTTGTCGTACGGCTCGGCCTTGCGCCTAATCGGTACGCCGAAGGCTTCGGGCGGTCGGAGGTTCTCGCCGCAGACGCGACAATCGACCTGCATGATCGAGCGCAGCGGCGCCTGGCAGGACGGGCACTCCTTGATCATCTCGCTGCCGCAGTCGGGGCAGGCGGCAAGATCTGGTGGCCCCTCGAGTTCCATGTAGCGTCGCGCAAAGCCACAGCGACCACAGAGGATGATCGCGTCGCCGAGGACGCGGCGTTTGTCGTCCTTATCCATACCGACAGCGTACGCGGGAATGGCCGCGACGGGACCAGGTCCCCCGCCAACGAGCCGTTCGGAGTGGGTGCTGCACGCGCGCCGCCAGAAGTGACTAGGCTACGGGGTGTGGAAACGTGGATCTTCGTCGTGTTCGGCTCGGTGCACCTCGTGCTCGGGCTTGGCGTGTTTGGCTTCGTTGCTTGGATGATGCACGGCAAGGATGTCGACGACATCGAAGAGTCCGATGATGGCGGGGGCGGCAGCCGCCTCCACCCGCGACCACGGCGACCTGGCCCGGGCCGTCCGCGCTATCGCCGCGGACCCGAGCGCATGCCGGAACTCAGCCCCCAGCGAGGTCCCGCCGTGCGAACTGCCAAGCAGCCACGCTAAGCGGAATTGCTGCGTAGAGCAGCAGCACCAAGACATCTCCCCACGCCACCGTGCCGCGCTGCAGCAGCTGGGCCGGGTTGAACCACGCGAAGGGCGAGAGCTGGGCGGCTGCCTTCGTCGGGCCCCAGAGTGGCAGCAAGAAGTTGCCTGCGTAGAGCACGACGATCACTCCAACCGACCACGACAGTGCGCGGCCTCGCTCGGAAGAGAACGCGCTGATCACAAACCCAATGCCGCCGAGTGCCAGCAAGAGCAGTGCCGACTGCAGACCCGCAAGCAGCATCGAAACCGACTCGAGGTTGCCCATCGGATCGGTCAGTGCAACCGCCAGCAAACAGCCGAGCGCGAAGGCCTCACCGATGATCACGCAGCCAACGATCAGCACGACGAGGTGCGACAGAAACCACGTGCGGCGGGCGAGTGGGCGCGAAAGTGCCAGCGCAAGCGAGCCCGCCTCGAGCTCGCCGGCGATCGCGCGGATGCTCAGGCCAACGGCGAAGAGGCCACCGCCAAGCAGGAAGATCGGGTGTTGAAAGCCGATTGAAGCCCACTGGGCAAGCGGGTCGAGTCCGACGAGGTCGAGCAGGCCACCGAATTGGTCGGCCTGCGCCTCCAGCTGTTTTGTAAACACCTCGCTCGTGGCAAAGACGGCGACGAGCAAGAACCCCCACAGGCCGATCAACACGACCTCAAGCGGCAGTCGCACACGCTGTTCGCGGATCAGACGGACGATCAGAGCGCGGTTCATGCCGTCGCCTCGTGGTCGCGGTTGTACTCCATAAAGACCTCGTCCAACGAGACCTCTTCGATGCGCACGTCGTGCAGGTCGAGCAGGCTGAGTGCCTGCAGGAGCGGCCCGACCTCGCCGTGGTGCTGCAGTGTCACGCGCGTGCCCGTGCGGTCGGTCAGTTCGCAGCCAGGCAGCGCGATGTTGGTCGCGGGGTCGACGAGTTCGAGGACCACGGTGCGTGCACGCTGCGAGGAGAGCTCGGCGATCGTGCCCTCACCCACGATCGCACCATCGCGAATCATCGTCACGCGATCGCAGAGAGCGGAGACCTCGGCGAGCACGTGGCTCGAGAAGAGGATCGCACGCCCGGCATCGCGGCGGTCGCGCAACAGCTCGATGAGGCCACTCAACACGAGCGGGTCGAGGCCCTCACCGGGCTCGTCGAGGATCAGCAACTGGGGGTCGTGCTGAACAGCCTGTAGGACGCCGAGTTTTTGCCGCATGCCCTTGGAGTACGTGCGCACGGGGCGCTCCAAGTCGGCCTGCGAGAAACGCAAAAGATCGACGGCGGCGGCACGCAAGACGGGCTCGCGTCCGGAGAGCGCCGCGAAGTGATCGAGCAGCTCGCTGCCGCGCATGCGGCCGTAGAGGCCCGGGTCGGAGGGCAGGTAGCCGAGCTCGGCTCGCACTGCGTGGTCGCCCCACGGATCGCCACCCAACACCGTTGCCGTACCCTCATCGGCACGCAGCAAACCGACGATGATGCGCATTGCTGTCGTCTTGCCAGCACCGTTTGGGCCAAGGAAACCACGGATCTCGCCTGGCTCTACCTCGAGGTCGACACCGCCTAGTGCGGCGTGATCACCAAAGCGTTTGGTGATCCCCTGAAGGCTGATAACCGGTTCCACGAACACATCATGCACCGGCGCGGGGCACCACGGGTCAGCCGTCCGCGCTAGGGTTCGACCTAATAGACGCAATGACCCTCAGGGAGTTCCTGCGATGGCAGTCGCGAGCAATGTGGATGTGGTAATGCCCCAGATGGGGTCGAGTGTGACCGAAGGCACGATTAGCCGCTGGCTCAAGCAGGTAGGCGACACCGTTCAGGCCGACGAGACGATCGTTGAGATCTCGACGGACAAGGTGGATACCGAAGTGCCATCGCCGACCGCTGGCGTCGTGATGGAGTTGCTGGTCGCCGAAGGCGTGACGGTCGACGTTGGCACGCGCATCGCTGTGTTGTCAACAGACCTGTCCGCCACACCTGCTGCTGCCCCGGTTGCCGCACCACCAGCCGAGGTCGCTGCGCCCGTTGAGGCTGCTCCCGTCGAGGCTCCACCGGTTGAAACTGCGCCTGTTGCCGCTGCTCCCGTGCCTGTCACGCAGCTGCCGACGAGTGGCGAAGATCGCGCCTTCGTCTCGCCTGTCGTCGCCCGAATGGTCGCCGAGCATCAACTCGATATCACCCAGATTGCTGGCACGGGTCGTGGTGGACGCGTTACGAAGAAGGACGTCGAGAATTTCCTGGCCGCACGCGCCAGCGGTGGTGGGTACGCCGCGCCGATGGCCGAGCCAACGGCGGTCGCTCCATCTGCACCGGCCGCACCGGTTGCGGCTCCCCCGGTCGCCGCGCCGCCGGCAGCCGCACCAACGCCTGCCGCACCCGCCGCAGCCGTCGCCGCGGCCCCCGCAGGTAATGGCGAGGAGATCTACACCTTCTCGCGTGTCCGCCAAGTGACAGCCAAGCACATGCGCGAGTCGATCGAGACTGCCGCGCATGTCACGCAGGTCTGGGAGGTCGACCTCGGTCGCGTCACGGACATCCGTAATCGCCTCAAGCCCAAGTTCAAGAGCGACTATGGCGTCAGCCTCTCGTTCCTGCCCTTCATCATGCGCGCGACTGTCGAAGCGATGGCTGCGTGGCCGTGGATGAACGCGGAGATCCGCGAAAACGACGCCATCATCAAGCGCTACGTCAACCTCGGCATGGCTGTCTCTGTCGATGACGGCAAGGGACTAATGGTGCCGGCCATCAAGAATGCCGAGACACTCAACCTGCTCGGCTTGGCCCAGGCTGTAGCCGACCTTGCAGTGCGTGGTCGCTCGAAGGAGCTGACGATCGACGACCTCACCGGTGGCACGTTTACGATCACCAACCCGGGCGTCTTCGGCTCGCTCTACGGCACGCCGATTTTGCCAGTTGGCCAGGTCGGCATCCTCGATACGGGCGCGATCGTCCGCCGCCCGATGGTGGTCGAGGGCCCCGACGGCTCCGAGGCAATCGCGATTCGCCCGATGATGTACCTCTCGATCAGCTACGACCATCGACTCGTTGATGGTGCGTACGCGTCGCAGTTCATGGCTCAGATCCGCACGAACCTGCAGACGTGGGACGAGGAGGCGTACGGGGCGTGAGCACGCCGGTGGCCAGTGCGGCCTATCTGATCGACCTGCCCGGTCTAACGCCCTATGCAGAGGCGCTCGCGATGATGGAGAACCTCGCGGGCGCACGCTCGCAACAGGCTGTTCCTGACACGCTGATGCTGCTCGAGCACGAGCCTGTCGTGACGCTCGGCACGCGTACCGACGTGGCCGAGGAGATTCCGCATCCGGCAATGCTCGAGCAGCGAGGCATTCCGATCGTCGAGGTTGCGCGAGGTGGGAAGGCGACGTACCATGGCCCCGGCCAGCTGGTGGGCTACCCCGTGCTCGACCTTGCACCGATGGGCCGCGACTTGCGTCGCTACGTCGAAATCCTCGAAGGCGCCATGATCGATGCGCTCGGCGATCTTGGCATCGAGGCCGAGGCGCGCGAGGGCGAAGAGCACACGGGTGTCTGGGTCGAAGATCGCAAGATCGCCTCGATTGGCGTGCACGTCGCCTCGTGGATTTCGACGCATGGCTT
>CAMAWJ010000073.1 GCA_945861955.1 Bifidobacterium breve | reverse complement strand
GACGATCTGCTGCGCGAGCACGGGCTGGCAGTCGAGACCGACGGGGAAGGAAGGGACGCTCTACGTCAGGCGATCGGTGTCCGCAGCCTCTATCCCGTTCTCACAGAACGTCTTGCTGACCGGCACCTACTTGGCTTGCTGGCGGATCTTGAGCTGCCACTTGTGCCCGTCTTGGCCGAGATGGAGCGGGTGGGCATCGCCGTGGATACTCCCGTACTCGAGGCGATCGCGGAGCGCTGTGTGACAGAGCTCGCGGAGTTGGAGACCGAAGCACACCGTCTCGCAGGGGGTCCTTTCACACTCGGCTCGCCCAAGCAGCTCGGGGAGATCCTGTTTGGGCGACTCGGGCTACCAGTCCAGAGCTCCGGCAAGACGGGACCATCGACCGACCGTACGGTGCTGGCGAAGCTGCGGCCGCGTTCCCCGATCATCCCAGTGATTGAACGCTGGCGCGAGCTCTCCAAGCTGCTCTCGACCTATCTGCGCGCGCTGCCGGAGGCGGCGGCCGACGACGGGCGCGTGCACACGACGTTCTCTCAACACACCGCCGCCACCGGTCGGCTCTCCTGCACGCATCCCAATCTGCAGGCGATCCCAGTGCGGACGCCAATTGGACAAGAGATCCGTGCGGCCTTCATTGCGGCGCCTGGACGGCAGTTGATTTCGTGCGATTACTCGCAGGTCGAGTTGAGGATCTTGGCGCATCTCTGTCAGGAGCCTGGACTCGTCGACGCCTTCCGGCGCGGCGAGGACGTCCATCGTGCCACCGCCGCCGAGGTGCTCGGGAAGCCTGCTGGGGACGTGACAAAGGAAGAGCGAGACCGCGCCAAGGCCGTCAACTTCGGCATCATCTACGGCATCTCGGCCTATGGTCTCGCAGAACAGCTGGAGATCGACCGCGACGAGGCACAGCAGTACATCGACACCTATCTCGGGCGCTATCCCGCCGTCCAACGCTTTATTGCAGACACCATCGACGAGACTGCCGAACGCGGCTACGCGCTCACGCTGCTCGGCCGCCAACGACCAATTCCCGAGTTGCGCGCCAAAAACCGCCAGGTGCATCAGTTGGGGGAGCGTCTCGCCATCAACTCGCTGATCCAAGGCAGTGCGGCCGACATCATCAAGATCGCGATGATCGCCTGCGACCGCCGCCTACGCGACGAGCGGCACGATGCAGCGCTCGTCCTCCAGGTGCACGACGAACTCGTCTTTGAGGTTGCCGACCACGACGCGGCGGCTGTCCGAGACCTCGTGGTTGAGGAGATGATCAGTGCCTACGCACTTGATCCGCCGCTGGTTGCCGACGCGGGCGTGGGCCCGACGTGGGCCGCTGCCAAGGAGTAGTACGCCCGCTGTCGCCCCAGAAACGGGCCGCTGGTATCGTTTCGCACGTTATCGAGCCATCCGGCTCACTTCATAAGGACAGTCCTCTACCGATGCCACAGACCACAGAAGAAATGATCGCCGACGATCCAAGCGTTTGGATCGAAGTCAACGGCGAGATGGTGCCGAACTACGACGCAACGATCTCGGAGTTTTCCGAGGGCGACGTCGTCACCGGCAAAGTCGTGCGCATCGATAAGGACGAAGTCCTGATCGACATTGGCTACAAGAGCGAAGGCGTGATCCCCGTCGCAGAGCTCTCGATCCGTCGGAGCGTGGACCCGTCGGACGAGGTCGAGCTTGGCGAAGAGGTCGACGCGCTGGTGATGACGAAAGAGGACGCAGACGGTCGTCTGATCCTCTCCAAGAAGCGCGCCCGCTTTGAGAAGGCGTGGAAGCGCATCGAGGCTGCGGCCGAGAGCGGCGAGCCTGTCGACGGTTTGGTCATCGAGGTCGTCAAGGGCGGCCTGATCATCGATCTTGGCGTCCGTGGATTCCTGCCCGCCTCGCTGGTCGACATTCGCCGCGTCCAGGATCTCGAAGAGTTCCGTGGCCAAGAGCTGCGCTGCAAGGTGATCGAGCTCAATCGTTCGCGCAACAACGTCGTGCTCTCGCGTCGCGCAATGCTCGAGGAGGAGCGCCGTGAGGTGCGTCAGCGCATCCTTGACGATCTCGCCCCCGGCAAGACGGTTAAGGGTCTCGTCTCGAACATCGTCGACTTCGGCGCCTTCGTCGATCTCGATGGCATCGATGGTTTGATCCATATCTCCGAGCTCTCGTGGAGCCATGTCAATCATCCGTCCGAGCTGCTCGAGATCGGCCAAGAGGTCGAGGTCAAGGTGCTCGACGTGGACCGCGATCGTCAGCGCATCTCGCTCGGTCTCAAGCAGACCCAAGCCGATCCGTGGCAGCGCGTCCTCGAGAGCTACCAGCAGGGCGACGTCGTGCACGGTCGTGCCACCAAGGTGGTCACGTTCGGCGCGTTCGTCGAGATCCTGCAGGGTGTCGAGGGTCTCGTCCACATTTCCGAGTTGGCCGAGCGTCACATTGAGAACCCCCGCGAGATCGTGTCGCAGAATGATCACGTCCTCGTGCGCATCATCGAGATCGACGCCGAGCGTCGTCGGCTGTCCCTGTCGATGAAGCAGGTCTTGCCGGGCGATCCGGTGCTTGCCCCGATCAGCCTAATTCCTGGTGGCGATCCATTCATCGATCCGGATGAGCCGATTGCAGAGCCTGGTGGCGCACCGGACCTCGAGCTCGACCACGTCGAGGAGGGCGAGTACGACCTTGAAGGTCTCTTGCCGCCGGGCATGGCTGCTGAAGTTGCTGCCGCCGTAGCTGCTGAGCACGCTGCCAAGTTGGCTGTGGCTGCTGCTGCCGAAGGCTCTGAAGTCGAGGCCGTCGTCGAGGCTGAGGTCGAAGCCATCGTCGAAGAGGCCGTTGTCGAGGCTGAGGTCGAGGCCATCGTCGAAGAGGCCGTTGTCGAGGCTGAGGTTGAGGCCATCGTCGAGGAAGCCATTGTCGAAGAGGCGATCGCTGAGGCTGACGCGGAAGCACCCAAAGCGTAAGCTGGGCCGGTGTCTCGCCGGCCTTTAGTGATCGGTCTGACGGGCGCCATCGGCGTCGGTAAGTCGTCTGTGCTGGCTGCGTTCGCCCTGCGCGGGTATCCCGTGCTGAGCGCGGACGCAGTCGTGCACGACCTGTACCTCAGGGCATCCGTGCGTGACCAGCTCGTTGCGCAGTTTGGCGCGGACGTGCTCGGAGCCGACGGCGAGGTGGATCGGCCTGCCTTGGCCCGGCGCTGTTTCGGCGATGTGGAGGCCCTCGCCTGGCTCGAGGGACTGCTACATCCGCTCGTGTTTGATCAGTTCGCCGCTTGGGTCGAACAGTGCACCACCACGGCGAATCCAGCAGCGTTGGTCGTCTACGAGTCGCCGCTGTTGTTCGAGGCAGGCCAGACTGATCGCTTCGACCGCGTGCTGGTCGTGACGGCGCCCGAGGCCACCCGTCGTAGCCGCCTTGAAGCGCGTGGGCAGCTCGCGCGAGCAGCCGAGCGCGAGGCGCGCCTCTGGCCCGCGGATCGCCGCCAGGCCGCGGCTGACGATCTGCTGGACAACGCCGGCACGCACGAGCAACTGCAAGAGGCGGTTGACGGGTACATCGCGCGATACGCTGAGGGGTAATGCGTCGTCTGTTCGGAGCCCTCGCGCTCGTCGTGCTCGTGCTCGGCGCGGTCGCCATCTATGCGGTTCGACTCGAACCGGATTGGTACGTCCGTGCCCGCTATCCGCTGCAGTTTCAGACCATCATCGAGGCGCATGCAGTCAACTACGGGCTCGACCCATCGCTGGTTGCCGCCGTGGTGTATACCGAGTCGAAGTTCGATCCACGGGCTACGTCTCCCGCCGGAGCTGTGGGTTTGATGCAACTGCTGCCCGACACGGCTCAGGGGATTGCGGATCGCACGGGTGGCGGTAACTTCAAAACGTCAGACCTCTACGACCCGGAATTGAATGTGCGCTACGGCTGCTGGTACTTGACCTCGCTGCGGGACAAGTACTCGGACCACCCACAGGCACTCGAGTTAGCGTTGGCCGCCTACAACGCCGGCCAGGGCAACGTTGACCGTTGGGTCGCGGCCACGCCGAAGGGTCGAGTAGTCCGTATCCGCTTTCGTGAGACGCGCGATTACGTCAAACGGGTTGAGCGGATGCAGGGTCTCTACCAACGCGGCTACGGGCTACGCTAACGCCATGCAGTTGACCCCTCGAGAGCTGGAGCGCTTGCTGCTGTTCCAAGCGGCCGAACTGGCGCGTGCCCGCCGGGATCGTGGACTGCTCCTCAACGCGCCGGAGGCCGTCGCCATCATCTCCGACACCGTCTGTGAGGCCGCGCGCGATGGCGCAACGCACGCCGAAGCGAACGCAGCCGGCATGGCA
>CAMAWJ010000072.1 GCA_945861955.1 Bifidobacterium breve | reverse complement strand
ATCGTGCCGCTGCCGATGGCTGGCTTCCCCATCGACGCAGCACTTCCTGGTGCGCTCCAGGCCCTTGCCGACGATCTCCACTCGGCACCGGTCGCAGCCGGATGAGTGCGCCGGAGCCGCGCCGCGGGCTAACCCTCTGGCTCTTGCTTTCGCTGCCGCTCGTTGTCCAGTTTGGCTTCGTCGCCCTGGCTGCCAGCCTCATTTCGCGTGTGACAGACTTGCCTGAGGGCACGACGTCGTTCTACAGCCTGCCCCAGGCCAGCATCCTGTTTGCCGCCTACATCGTCTTTGGTGGCGCGATCTGGTTCGTTGCTCGACGGATCGGACCACCACGTGAGGTGTTGGCTATTCGCCGCACCCCGCTCGGTCGCGCCGCCGTACTGAGCGTCCTCGCGCTCGTGGCTGGTGTCGTCACGGCGGCGGCGCTGGAGCCGATCTTTCATGGCTCCGCGAGCCAGAAGCTGGCGCTCGGGGTCTTTCCCGGTACGACCGCGAGTCTGATCGCAGTCGTGCTGAGTGGAATCACAATTACCGCTGGCGCCGCCCTCACCGAGGAGCTCTATTTTCGCGGCCTCCTGTATGGCCAGTTAGGACAGCGCTGGGGTCTCGCCTCTGCCGTCGTTGGCTCTGCTGGCGTCTTTGGTTTGGCCCATTTTCAGCCAAACGCGTTCCCGACTCTCTTCGCCCTCGGCCTGATTCTCGGCCTGCTTCGATTAAGGACAAATTCGTTTTGGCCAGGCGTCGGCGTGCATGCTGCAAACAACCTTTTGGCCTTAGTCGCATTGTTGCTGGCGTTGAGGTAGTCGGACTTCTCGTATGCTCCGCGCGTCTACGCAGTAGGAGTGCACGTGAGCGACCAGTCCAGCGATCCGATCGTCGAGCAGTTCCGCAACCAGATCACCGATACGGACCTCGCGATCCTCGAAGCGATCAATAAGCGAATTACGACCGTCCGCAAGTTGCACGCATACAAGGCCGAGCAGGGCTACGACGCTGTCGATCCAGCCCGCGAGGATTGGCTGACGCAGTACCTGCAGCGCTGCAACAAGGGTCCGTTGTCGAACGATGAGGTCGCCGTTCTCTGGCGCTCGATTATCGATTCGACGCTGCGCGAAGTTGCGCGTCTCCGCGACGCCTGATTAGTCATCAGAGCCGAATTCGTCCGGCTGGACGTCTTCGAGAAACTGCTTGAAGTCTTCGACGAGTTGTTCTGGGTCGGCGTTCGCCGCTGCTGCTCCACTCTCGTCTTCCATCTGGATCGCGCTCTGTTCGATCACGTCGTCGGCTGCAAAGATCGGCGCCTTGGCGCGTAGAGCAAGTGCGATCGCGTCGCTCGGTCGCGCGTCGAGCTCGACCTCACTGCCGCCGCGCTGGATCGTGATCTTGGCGAAGAACGTGCTGTCCTTCATGTCGACCACGCTGATCTTGACGACCTCCGCGTCCATCTCGGCGAGCGCAGTGGCGAGCAGGTCGTGCGTCATCGGCCGCGGCGTCTCCGAGTCCTGTAGGCGCGCCAAGATCGCCGCTGCCTCCGGGTGTCCAATCCAGATCGGAAGAAAGCGGTTCGTCAGCACCGTCTTGAGCAACACGATCGGCTGTTTGCCAACCATGTCGAACGACACCCCGTAGACAACCATTTCCTGCATGGACTCAGTGTACGTGGAAGTGGGTCTTGCGCTAGCCGCGCGTGAGGATCAGCACTGCGTTTTGACCGCCGAAGCCGAAGGCATTGATCATTACGCCAGGCTTTTCCAGCTTCGCCGGTGCACCCTGGACGAGATTGATGTCGCAAGCAGGGTCGGGATTGTCGAGGTTCATCACCGGCGGTACGACGCCGTGGTGAGCGATCAACGCACCGATCGCTGCACTGAAGGCACCTGCCGCTCCAAGCCCATGCCCGAGCACGGCCTTGGGTGCGGTGACGGGCGGACAGTCAGAACCGGTGCCCAAAATTCGACCAACCGCGCCGGCCTCACTGGCGTCGTTGAGCTGCGTCCCGGTGCCGTGGGCCACGACGGCCCCGATCTCACTGGGGTCTAGTCCCGACTTGGAGAGCGCCGAACGAATCGCCAGTTCCGCACCGGCTCCATTCGGGTCGGGTGCGGTGACATGGAAGGCATCGCAGGAGAGTCCAGCACCGGCCAGCGTGGCGTAGATTCGCGCTCCGCGGGCCTCGGCGTGCTCGAGTGTTTCGAGCACGAGCATCGCGGCACCCTCGGCGGGGATAAAGCCCGTGCGGTTTGCGTCGAACGGTCGCGACAGCGTGCTGGGGTCGCCTTCGGCAGTGGAGAGCGCACCCGCATTGGCGAGGCTGCTCATCAGGTATGGCGTCAGAGCCGCGTCGCTGGCCCCAGCGAGCACGATGTCCGCGTCCCCGCGCTGCAGCGTGTGGAACCCCTCGGCGACAGCGATCGTGCCGGCTGCGCAGGCCCCCACCCCCGCCGTGACGGGCCCGGTCACACCAAACTGAATGGCAGCGTTAGCTGCGGCCATGTTGCCCGAGACGAGCGGCACGTACAGCGGCCCCGTGCGCTCGGGCTTCTCGCGCTGCTTGATGACCTCGTCGTCGCCCTCGGGAATGCCGCCCGCGCCGGTATGGATCGTGATGCCCGTACGCGGTCCCGAGATGTCGGCGAGGCCAGCATCGGCTACAGCGAGTCGCGCGGCAACAATCGCGAACTGTGCGAAGCGACCCATGCGTCGGGCCGCACGCTTGTCCATGTACGGCGTCAGATCGAAGTCTTCGATCGGCGCCGCGTGTCGGGCGGGTAGCGCGTCGTACTCAGCGCCCTCCAGGCGGCGAACGCCGGAGCGGTGTTCCAGCAGCGACGACCACAACGCTTCGTGGCCATTTCCGGTCGGCCCCACGATCCCGATCCCGGTAATGACAACAGTGCGCGAATCAGTCATGCGGAGAGTCTGGCGGATACACCGGCGTTGCGGCCGCACGTCTGGTGTCGTGGACCCGATGGGCGATCCTGGATTCGAACCAGGGACCTCCTCCTTATCAGAGAGGCGCTCTAACCGACTGAGCTAATCGCCCGACGGCGCGATTCTATCGAAGGCCGGGCTTCCCCTGCGATGGTCACCTATCTCGAGCCCCACCTGCAGGCACGTACACTCGACACGGCAACCTCGGGCGCAGCATCACGCCTGAGGCGGTGAACCGGATCGTGCAAAGACGCAGAACGGCCTCGAACACGGGTATCGCTAGAGCTGGGTCGATCCGTTCGGCAGGAAGGCCATACGAAAGCTGTTCAGCGAGCGGGATTACACGCTCGCGCCAGCGAACGTGGTACAACCACCCGATGCGACTAACTCTGAAAGTCTTCTGTCTATCGCTTCTAACGGTCGCGCTGCTTGCCGGATCGGCCACGAGTTTCGCGCACCCATCCACCAACATTGGTAAGGGAACGAAGCGATGCGTGCCAGAGCCCGGTGCAGACTGCCGCGGAGTCGTCGAACGCTGGACCGTCGAATACCACGGCGACCTCAGGAAAGCAAAGTTCACAGGCGCTGTCCTAGACGGCGCAGACTTTCGTGGCGCTGACCTACGCGGCGCAGACTTTCGTGGCGCGAAACTCCACCACGCAGACCTACGCGGCGCGAACCTCAAAGGCGCACGATTCGACCCGGTAAAACGAACAGGCAAAAACACAAAACAAGCCTGTACAGTGGCAAACTTGACGGCGGGCGCGACGGCGTGCATTAAAGCGGACCTGTCCGGCGCGAACCTGACCAACGCGAACATGTTCGGCGCGAACCTGTCCTACGCGAACCTGACCAACGCGACCGTGGGCATCGGGAACCTGGACTTCGCGAACCTGACCGGCGCGAACCTGACCGGCGCGAACCTGTACAACGGGAACCTGGCCAGCGCGAACCTGACCAACGCGAACCTGTCCTCCGCGGACCTGGGCGCAGCGGAACTCTACGAAGCGAACTTCACCAACGCGAACCTGACCAACGCGAACATGGCCTACGCGTGGTTCTACAACGCGAACCTGACCGGTGCGAACCTGACCAACGCGTACATGGTCGGCGCGAGCTGGGTCAGCACCACCTGCCCCAACGGCACGGTGACCAACAGCGGCTGCTAACCGCGTCAAGGCGCCGTGCGCTACCTACCGGGACCACCCGATGCAGGGCTTCCCAATCCGCGCGCACGCGAACCTGACCAACGCGACGGGCTGCTCCACGGTCATACCCTTGGGGATCTTCACAGTCCCACCCTGCGCCAACTAGCACCAACCCGCAGCCACCCACCAGCCGATCGGCGGGCTAGCGGCCTCGCGCAAGGCAACCCCCTTGCTTTCCGCGTGTCTATCTAAGGCGTAGAACGGCCTC
>CAMAWJ010000071.1 GCA_945861955.1 Bifidobacterium breve | reverse complement strand
TTTGTGTTGTCGACCCTGATCGGTCTGATCGGCGCCGGTATTGATCGCAAGCTCGATGAGTTGCGCAAGGGGCGTTCGCTGGTCGTGGAAGAGGGGCACACGCTGATTCTTGGCTGGTCACCAAAGCTGCATCAGGTCCTCAACGAGATCGAGGTTGCCAACGAGAACCAGCGCAACCCGAGCGTGGTTGTCCTCGCCCCGCGTGACAAGGTCGAGATGGAAGACGAGGTTCGGGCGCGCGCTAGTGGGCCGCGTCGAACTCGTGTGATTTGCCGGTCGGGCGACCCGTCGGATCCTTCGGATCTGGCACTCGTGCGTCCGATGGAGGCGAAGTCTGTCTTGGTGCTCGCCGACGACGAGGCTGGCGACCCACAAACGGTCAAGACCATTCTGGCCTTGATGGGCTTTGATGCGGGCTTTGAACACCTTCGTGTCACGGCCGAATTTTTAGAGGCCGATTCAGCTCAGGCACTCGAGCGAGCCACTGGGGGTCGTCTCGGCGTCGTGGTCTCCAGCGATGTCATCTCGCGCATCACAGCCCAGGTCTGCCGACAGGCCGGGCTCAGTTTTGTGTTCCAGGATTTGCTCGATTTCGACGGCGACGAGATCTACTTTCAAGCCGAACCAACGCTGACGGGCCATACGTTTGGTGACTGCCTGACGCTCTACGAATTTTCGGCCGTGATTGGTGTGCGAGCGGCTGATGGCACAGTCACCCTGAGCCCCTCGATGCAACGTGTCTTCGCTGACGGCGACCAGGTGATCGTGATTTCGGCAGACGACGACACGGTGGTCCTCAACGGCGAGATCGTGCCCGGGCAGGTCGCTGCGACAGCTTCCGAGCCACCGCTCGAGTTGAAGGTCGAGCGAACCCTCGTGATCGGCTGGAACGCGATGGCGCCGCTCGTGCTGCGCGAATTGGATCGCTACGTGGCGCCCGGTTCGGAGGTGCGCGTACTGTTCGATCCGGCGAGGACGGGCATGGCGCCGAGCGACGCTGCTGCGGAAAACATGGTGATCGAGCTCGTCGAGATGGATACGATCGACGGACAGTTGTTGGCCGCCGAGATCGGCCGCAGCGCCTACGACCAGGTGATCATCCTCTGCTACCGCACGGGCGATGTGGCAGACAGCGACGCCCGCACGCTCTTGACGCTCCTGCAGGTGCGCCAGGCGACAGAGCTGGACGGCAGCCCAAACAATGGCGTGCGTCTCGTCACCGAACTGCTCGACGTTCGCGATGTCGAGTTGGCGCGCATTGCAAACCCCGACGACTTCGTCGTCAGCGAGCGCCTGACGAGTCTGATGCTCGCGCAGTTGTCGGAGAACGCGGATCTCCGTGGCGTCTTCGCCGACCTCTTCGATGCCCAGGGAGTCGAGCTCGTGCTCGTTCCTGCGTCGCGCTACGTCACCACGGGGGAAGAGCAATCCTTCGCCGACGTCGTGGCAGCGGCCCGCCGGCGTGGCCACGTCTGTGTTGGCTATCGCCGCGTTGGCGATGATCAGGGCGATGCGACGCTCGGTGGTGGTGTCGTCCTTAATCCGCCGAAAAGCAAGCCGGTCACGTTTGCCGAGGACGACCAGATCCTCGTGCTTGCCTGACACTTGCAGCGTATGGGCCGACAGGGAATCGAACCCTGACCGAGAGATTAAAAGTCTCCTGCTCGACCTTCGAGCTACCGGCCCGCTGGGAGTGTACGACGGGTGTAGCGGGGAGACGCTAGCTGTAGACGCCCGGCGTGGATTCGCGAAGGCGGAGTACGGGGATTAGAGCGATCAGCAGCAGCGCCGCCAAGCTGATACCAACGACCGGGAAGCCAAAGCGGTCGAGCACGAAACCAGCAGAGATAACCGCCGTTGCTCCACACAGCGCGACGATCTGATCGTTCGTTGCCGTCAGACGCCCACGCTCCTGTGGCGTCGTCACGTCCGCCAACACGGTCGTACCTGCCACCCAGCTTGCGCACCAGCCGAGGCCGAGCAGGAAAAAGAAGGGGAGGATCGCGATCGAGTCACCGAGTAGCGACGTACCCACGGACCCGACAGCGGTGACAAGGATGCCGGCGATCAGCGTGCGGCGTCGCCCGGCCCGGTCGGCCAGCCGACCAAGCGGTGCGGCCAACCCAAACATGCCGAGGAAGTGGGCGGAGATAAAGATGCCAATCACCGCTGGACCCATGCCCTGCTTATTCAGCACCACAGCCGTGACGCCCATCACGCCAACCATCGCGGCCTGGATTAACGCGGAGGCAGTAATCGCAGCACGGGCGGGCTTCAACTGCAACAGCTCGCGGCGGGTGCGTGGCTCGCCGTGTTCGGGCTCATCCTCGGCACCGGGAAAGTAGTCACTGAGGTGGCGCGCCACGTCGCGCGGGTCGACTGCGATGCCACGCACGAGCATGAGGGCTGCAATCGCAGTGATCGGTACGAGAAACCAGGGAGCGGCGCTCTCGTTGAGGCTAAACACGCCGGCAACTAGCACGAGCCCCGAGCCGAGCAGCGGACCGATGATGCTGCCGATCGCGCCAGCCGAGACGACGAGGCCGACGCCGTGGGCTCGCTGTGCGAGTGGGTAGAGGTCGGCGGCAGCCGCGCGGTGCATCATCGCTGGCCCTTGGCCGCAGCCGAAGACGATCGTGCCGAGCACCAGCAGGGGGTACGACTTCGTCACGATCGCCAGTGCGCAGATCACCGCGCCGACGGTGAGCAGTGCGAGTCCTGCCGTCAGGACGGGGAGGCGACCGTGGCGGTCACT
The DNA here is from genome assembly GCA_945861955.1 of Bifidobacterium breve. Lineage (GTDB taxonomy): Bacteria > Actinomycetota > Thermoleophilia > Gaiellales > F1-60-MAGs149 > F1-60-MAGs149. The sequence continues at coordinate 1,934 of CAMAWJ010000071.1, read as the reverse complement.
GACGCGACCAGCTACCCACAGCGCGGCCACGCTCGAGAGCAGTGCGAGGCCGACACTTGTACCCGACATGCCTTCGTGTCCCGAGAGGTGCGCCGTAGCGACGGCGCCGACGCTGGCGTTGAGGGGAATCGCAGCGCTGGTCGCGGCCTGGCCGGTGGCGAGGCGCAGCGTCCACTGCGAGATTTGTCGTGGCGTCTGGACTGTCGCCATCAGTTGAGCGACGGATCATCGGGCTGGAGCGCAAAGACCGCGACCGCCCCACCATGGCGACGAAGAACGTTCCGCCAGAGCGTCTCAGGTTCTTCGGTAAAGCAATCGTCGATCTGGGCTTCGATTACCACCCACGCCTCTTCTTCGAGTTCGTCTTCAAGCTGGCCCGCGCTCCACCCCGAGTAGCCGGCGAAGACGCGGGCACGAACGAGCGTCGTCGGGTCGAGGGTCTCATCGGCATCGGCGGGCAAAAAGCCAACGCTGCCAAAGGCGATCGCAGCCGAGCGCTCTCCATCAACAAAGTCACCCAGCGCCATCACTGCCTCGGGTTGGACGGGCCCACCCGAGTGTACGCTGGCGTCTTCGGCCACGAATTCGCTGAGGATTGGTACGGCGCTGGCGACTGTCACTCCGAGCGGGCGATTGAGCACGAGGCCCATCGCGCCCTCGTCGGAGTGCTCGGTGATCAACACGACAGTGCCAGCAAAGTTCGGGTCGCCGAGCGTCGGCATCGCGATCAACAACTGGCCTTGGAGCGAGCGGTACACGCAGGCAGCATACGCCCACTCTCAGAGGGTGCCGGCGCTGATCGCCTCTGTGACCGTTGCGGCCCGAGCGCGAATCTGTGCCTGCTCTTCGGCAGAGAATCGCTCCCAACCCCGGGCGGCCTGCGCGGTGCGTGGGTTCGCGGCCAGGCGCGCGTGATGGCGGGCGGTGAAATCCCAGTAGAGCGTGGTGAAGGGACAGGCGTCATCGCCGGTGCGTTGGCGCGGATCAAAGCGGCAGCCGCTGCAGTGCCCGGTCATGCGCTTGAGATACGCACCACCGGCTGCATAGGGTTTCGTCGCCATCAGACCACCATCGGCGTGCAGGCTCATCCCGGTGACGTTCGCTTGCATCACCCAGTCGTAGCCGTCGGCGAAGCGCTCGCGAAACCACGCGTTGGCGGCCTGCGGTTCGGTACCGAGCAGGAGCATCAGGTTGCCGGCAATCATCAGACGATCGATGTGATGCGCCCACGCGTAGCGCTCGACAGTGTCGGCGACGTGTTGGACGCAGGCGAGGTCGGTCTTCGCCTCGCCCGTTAGAGCCGGGGGGACGGGGGCGTGTGCATCCAGCTCGTTGAGGGCTGCGTAGCCGGGCATCTCTCGCCAGTAGACGCCGTTGACGTACTCGCGCCAGCCGAGGATCTGCCGAATGAAGCCCTCAACAGAGGCCAGCGGTGCAGTGCCGGCACGGTAGGCAGCCTCGGCCGCGGCAATGCATTCGCGTGGCTCGAGCAGACCGATGTTGAGCAGGGGCGAGAGCGTCGAGTGCCGCAGCCATGGGTCGTCAGGGTCACTGACATCTTCGAACGGACCGAAGCCCGCGAGACGTTGCTCGACAAAATCTGTCAGCCACCTGAGGCTCTCTGCTCGCGTGGTGGGGAGCCAGAAGTCCTCGGCTCGACCAGGCAGGTCCGGCGCGTGTCGATCGATGTCGGCCTGCACGGCTGCGAGCACCGCGTCGTCATGATTGATTGCTGGTGGTGGGGTCGGTTGCGCGCGCTCGTCGCTGCGACGCCAGGCGGCGAAGGTCTCGCGGTTGTCGTGATCAAAAGACCACTTGCCACCACACGGCTCACCGTCGTCCAGCAGCACGTCGTGCTCTCGGCGCATCCACGCATAAAAGTCCTGCATCCGCAGCCGACGTCGCGTCCCTGCCCACGCGGCAAACTGCTCGCG
>CAMAWJ010000070.1 GCA_945861955.1 Bifidobacterium breve | reverse complement strand
CCGCCTGCAACACAACCACGTGTTCTGCCACTGAGCCCGTGGGACGCACTGGTACGAGCGTCCCACACCGACACCCAGACCCGATCGACCCAGGGACCCGACGCACCCAACCCAAAAACCTGGAGGTCGAACACCCAGAGCTTCAGAGGCAGAAGAACGTGGACAGTCCTAGCAGCCGAAGATTGGTCGCACCAATTTTGTGAGTCTGCCATGCTCCGCGTATGACAGAGCGCTTTCTCATCACAGGCGGCCTCGGCTGCATCGGCGCGTGGGCCGCACACGAGTTGCTCGCAGAAGGCGCGGAGGTCGTGATCGCCGATCTCGGCACGTCGGATCATCGCCTGCGCAACCTCGTTGGTACCGATCCTGCCGGCCTGACCCGCGACCCGCTCGATATCACCAACCCGGCAGCCGTGATGGCCTGCTTTGCCAAGCACCAGCCGACCCACCTCGTGCACCTCGCTGCCCTCCAGGTGCCGTTTTGCAAGGCCGATCCAATCGGTGGCGCCAGCGTCAACGTCGTTGGTTCGATCGCCCTGATGGAGGCGGCTGTCGAGTATCTCGGCGACAGCACCTTCGCCTACGCGAGCTCGGTCGCAGCCTACGGTGGCGAGGACGAGCCGACGGTTGATGGCACGGCTGCCGCCGATCCGCAGGGCAAGCCGCACACGCTCTATGGCGTCTACAAGCGCGCCAACGAAGACTCGGCTGCGGTGTACCACGCCGATCGTGGACTCTCGTCGATTGGGCTGCGCCCCTACGTCGTCTATGGCCTTGGTCGCGACCAAGGCGTGACGTCGTCGCCGACCTCCGCCATGCTCGCTGCCGCCCGCGGTGAGGCGTTCCACATTCCCTTCGGAGGCCGCGCCGTCTACCAGCATGGCCGCGATGCTGCCCGCGCCTTTATCGCCGCCGCGCGCTGCGACCATGACGGCGCAACCGTCGTCAACCTGCCGGGCGACGAGGTCTCGATGGACGAGATCATCACCTCGATTCGCGCAGTGCTGCCGGGCGCCGAACTGACGCTCGACGATGTTCAGTTGCCATTTCCCCCCGCCGTCGACTCGACCGATTTTGCGCGCGTCGTCGGCGACGTCGAGCGCTACCCACTCGACGCTGGCGTCGCCGACACAATCGAGCGCTTCCAAGCGCTGATTGCTGCAGGCGCCGAAATCGTTCCACAACGCTAGGTCGACGATGACTGGAATCGCGGCAGCGCCGCAACGGATCGGCGAGCGGCTGCCGCTCCTGCTTGGGCTCCTGCTGGCCTCGCTGACCCTGCGCCCGCAGGTGGTCGGGCTCGGGCCACTGATCCCCGATATCCAAACGTCGCTCGGCATGTCTCATGCCGCTGCCGGCTTGCTGATCACAATCCCCGTGCTCTGCCTCGGCGTGTTTGCTCCGATTGCACCAGTCCTGGCTGGTCGGATCGGTGCCGTGCAGGCCGTCACGGTGGCAGTGGTGCTGATCGCGACGGCCGGCGTACTCCGCGTGGCGATGGACGGCACAACAGGCATCCTGCTCTGCACCTTTGTGCTCGGCGCCGGCATGGGACTTGGCAATGCGCTGATGGTCGTGGCCGTCAAGGAGCGCTTCGCCGACCACCCGCTGCTACTGACCAGCGTCTACACCGCAGGGATCCAGGTTGGCTCTGCGTTTGCAGCCGTGCTGGCCGTGCCGATCGCCGACTCGCTGGGTGGCTGGCGCGCAACGCTGCTGATCTTCTCACTGGCCAGCGCCCTCGCCGCCACCGGCTGGGTGCTACTGACTCGCTCGTCTCGTCACGAGCGACCACCAGGTGTCTTTCCGCGCTTTCCCCTCAGGAGCCGGTTGGTCTGGGTGTTCGTCGCGATGTTCGCTCTGATGGGTGTCATCTATTACGGCCTCACGGCCTGGCTGCCGGCAGCCTACGTCGAGCTCGGCTACTCCCAGGCCTCAACCGGTTGGCTGGCCGCGATCTTCAACATCGGTACCGTCCCCGCAACGATTGCCGTCGGCCTGATTGGCGAGCGCATCTCGCGCCGCCGTGGCTTGCTCGTCGCCGCCTCGACGATGGTGATCGCGACGCTGCTGTTGGCCACCGTGCCGGCGGGCGCGCTGGCCTGGGTGCTCTTCGCTGGCATGGCAAATGGCGCCATGTTTACGTTGACGATGAGCCTGCCACTCGACGTCGCGGATCGCCCAGTCGATGTCGGAGCAGTGGCGGGCATGATGCTGTTCTTCGGCTACCTCGCAACCGCCACTGCACCATCGCTGCTCGGTGGGCTGCGGGACATGACCGGCAATTTCAACCTGGTCCTCCTCTGCTTTCCGCTCTGCGCCCTGGCGTACATCGGCTGTGTTGCGACGCTCTCACGCGCTCGGCTGCAACGGGGCGTGCGTCAGTTGTAGCCCGTCGGATTACTGGCTTCACATTCGGAGTCTGCCCGACTATTGTTGGTCAGACCATTTAGATTTTTGTACTCCTATGCCCGCCATCGACCTCAACCATGTCAGCATCTCCACGCGAGATTTCGATGAGTCGCTGCGGTTCTACACGGAGTTCCTCGGTCTCGAGCACATCGCCACGCCGATCATGAGCGTCCGCGTCGAATGGCTCCGCGTCGGGCAACGCCAGATCCACCTTTTCCCGGCCGCCGAGCCTGCCCCCGACCGTCATCATCTTGCCCTCGAGATCGATAATTTTGAAGAGTTGTTTCTGGCCTCAATCGAGCAGGGCTATCTCGTCGATGTGCCGGGCTTCGCCGCCGCCACGCTGCTCCCTGACGGCAGCGGCCAGATGTACGTGCGCGACCCGAGCGGCAACCTCGTCGAACTTACGCAACGTGACATGACTCACGTCAGCCGAGAACGCGTGCCCTTACGGGTCCTCGCAGATACGTTTCCCCAGAGTGCCGAGAATCTGCGGGCGACCTTGTACCTTTACCCGCAGTGGCACGACGAGCACCCATCTTGACAAAGCCCGCAGAAAACGCCGGCCGTGTGCTCGGCTCGGTGTCTGGCCGGATTGGCGCAGCCACCGGCCAACGCTCCGCCAACACCAAGGCGACCGCCGACATCCTGCTGACGATGATCGAGACGCTCGGACTTCAGGCCGGCGATCGTCTGCCGGTCGAACGCGACCTCGCCGCACAACTGAGCGTCTCACGCTCGACCGTGCGCGAGGCAATTCGTGCGCTCACGTCGATGGGTGTGCTCTCGGCCCGCCAGGGGTCTGGCACGTACGTCACCGAACTGAGCGCAGAACGCCTCGCAACGCCACTGCTGTACGCCGTCGAGCGCAACGCCGCTTCTGCCAGCGCACTGATGGACGTGCGTGGCATGCTCGAAGTCGGCGCAACAGAGCTGGCTGCCACGCGCGCCACCAAATCGGATATCAAGCGACTCCACCGCCTCGCCGATGCGATCCATACCGATCAAGATGGCGTCAGCAACCTTGCGGCCGACCGTAAGTTTCATCACGCGATCCACGAGCTGGCAGACAACGAGCTCCTGATCGAGTTGATCGAATCGGTCTGGCACCTCGGCTCGACACTGCGCCAACGCATCATGGCTGGTACCGACGTCCTCGAACGCACCATGTCGGCGCACGAACTGATCATCACCGGCATCGAATCAGGCGACCCTGTTTTGGCTGGTGCAGCCATGCGGGCGCACATCGAGGACATTCGTGGCTGGCTCGAAGAGGCGATCAACTCGCCCAACGCACTTGCAAATGGTCAGTCCAATCCGTAGTCTGCCTTCAGCACGCTGATCGTGGGACCGTGGGCAGTCTGTCGCCCACACGAAAACGGGTGGAGACATGAGCCAAGGACCAGAGGTACTGATTCCAACATCGGCTGCTGAAGCCGTCGAATTGTTCGGCACAGGTGCCGACACCGCTGTGGTTGGCGGGGGCACGATCCTGATCCCGATGCTTCGCCTTAGCGACGCACGCCCGGCTCGCGCCTTGATGCTGCACCACGCTGGACTCGCCGGAATTTCCGAAACCGGTGGGCGCCTCACGATCGGCGCCATGACGCCACTCAACCACCTCGCCGCAATGGCCGACCCGATCGCCGCCTGCGTCGCCCACATCGCTGATCTCGAAATTCGCGGCCAGGCAACGCTCGGCGGCAACCTCTGCGCTCGCAATACCGACGCTCCGCGCGGCGACCTGCAGGGCGCGATGATCGCACTCGGTGCCAGCGTTCGCTCCGTTGGAGCCGGCGGCGAGCGCACCGAGCCCGCCGAAGAGTTTCTCGCCAATCGCGACGACCGACTCGTACTCGACGTCTCGTTCGAGCTGCCCGCTGCAGGCGCCTACGCCTACCTCGACCGCGCCCACACGCATGAGTACACGGCACTCGCAGTCTCTGCCGTCCGGACCAGCGACGGCGCGATTCGGCTCGGCGCAAACGGTGCCGGCCCGCACGGCCTGCGCCTGCCCTCGGCCGAAGCCGCAGCCAGCGATCACGCTGCCGCTGGCATCGCTGCACTCGCTGACGTTGCCCTCTTCGATGACGCCATCGCCTCCGCGTGGTATCGCGAGAAGACCCTCCCCGTGCTCGTCCGTCGAGCGCTCGACCAGCTCAAGGAAGCCGCATGAGCCTCAACATCACCGTCAACGGTGCGTCGCGCACCGTCAATGCCGAGCCGCTGACGCCGCTTCTGCACGTACTCCGCGAAGAGCTTGATGTGCTCAGCCCCAAGGCTGGCTGCCAAAACGG
>CAMAWJ010000069.1 GCA_945861955.1 Bifidobacterium breve | reverse complement strand
AACGCACTGACGACGGTAAGGCTCGCCGCGGTCCCGCTGTTTGCGGCGTTGCTGCTGTCCGCGGATGGTGCAGCAGCGCCGCTCGCGGCAGCTGTCTTTGCCCTTGCAGCACTGACTGACTTTCTCGACGGAGAACTCTCTCGAAGGCTGCACGCTCAGAGTCGTTTTGGACGCGTACTCGATCCGATCGCAGACCGCCTACTGATCGACGTCGCGGCGATTCTGCTTTGGCACGGGGGTAAAGTGCCTCTCGCGCTGGTGGTGATTGTCGTAGCCCGCGATGTCCTCCTGCTCGGCTCCCTCGTGGTCGGCCCTGGGCGTGGCTACGGAGTCCGGGTTAACATGGTTGGAAAGGCCGGCACGCTGGTGATGATGATGGGTCTGCTGTTGGCGATTGTGACGCCTCCTGGCTCCCTGACAGCAGGCCTCGTGCTGTGGACGGGTGTGTCGCTCTTGCTGATCGCTGGAGCGGTGTATGCGCACCGTGCAATCCTCCAGCCCGGGAAGCAGCGGAGCCTGAAACATCCGGCAAAGGCGGCTTCGAAGTAACCCTCAACTAACGCTGTACCCTTCGAGCGTTTTCGGTGTATGCTCCCCGAACATGTTTTGTCAGGAATGCGGATATCGGAATGCAGCGACTGCGCACTACTGTGCGAAATGCGGCACGCTGCTCGATCCAGACGCCCCTGACGACACGGCTACCTATACGGGTGATACCGATACGCAGGAGGTTCCGGCGGCTCCAGGTCATCAACTTCCCGCCGTCGTGATCCGCACGGGCGGTCGGGCCGGTGAGCACATCCCATTGCTCCAGCCACGCGAGACGATCGGCCGCGCTGGCGAGGCGTCGATTCTGCTCGACGACGTCACAGTCTCACGCCGTCATGCTGCGATTGAGGCAGAGGCTGACGGACACTACTTGGTGGATCTCGCCAGCCTCAATGGAACCTACGTCAACCATCGCCGCATCGAGCGTGCACGCCTCCGTGACGGCGACGAGGTTCAGATCGGCAAATTCAAACTGACGTACCTCGAGTAGACGGCAGTGGCCACGCGTAGCGAAGAAAAGCCGTTGACGATTGGCGCTGTCTGCAAGGAACTCAAGTCCGAATTCAACGACGTCTCGATTTCGAAGATTCGGTATCTCGAAGAGCAGAAGTTGCTCAACCCGTTGCGCACACAAGGTGGCTACCGTCTCTATCGTCGTGAGGACATTGAGCGTCTCCGGACGATTCTTCAACTTCAGCGTGACGAGTTTCTTCCGCTCAAAGTGATTCGCCAGGAGATCGAAGGCAGCGGCACGGTCGCGCGAAGTCGAGAGCGCAAAGCGCGTCGTTCGATGCGCTCCGAGGTCGCAGTCGATGCTCGTCGCGTCGACCGCTCGGAACTGCTGCGCGAGACCGGACTCGACGATGTCGCTTTTGCAGAGCTGCAGTCGTACGGCATCGTCACGTCGGATGAGGATGGGCTCTACGGGGAGAGCGAAGTCGAGATCGTCAAGATCTGCCTGCGGATGGCGGAGTTCGGCCTGGGGCCGCGCCACGTGCGTCAGCTCTATACGGGCGTCCAGCGTGTTGCCGGGTTGCTTGACCAGGTGCTTGCGCCAGCGCTCCGGTCACGCAATGCCGAGCGTCGTGAGCAGGGGCTAGACGAGTTGGCGCAACTTGCGGGACTGAGTGCCGAGTTGACCGAGCGTCTGCTCGTTCGTGACGTCAAGACCTGATTTCAGGGCCTGATTTCAGGACCTGAGCCGCTGCTCTGCGATGATCGCTACGGTGGTGCTGTGATTGATCTCCAACAGCGCATCGATGAGATCCCCGACTTCCCCCGCCCGGGGATCCTCTTCCGCGACCTGCTGCCATTGCTGGCGGATGCCGTGGTTGTCGCCGAGATCATTGAGCGGTTCGTTGCCTTTGCAACTCCCTTGCAGCCCGACGTGGTCATTGGCGCAGAAGCGCGAGGCTTCCTCTTCGGCCCGACGCTGGCATACGCATTGGGCTGTAGCTTCGCGCCCGCGCGTAAGCCGGGCAAGCTCCCGGGTAAGTCTTGGACCGAGTCCTACGCACTCGAGTACGGTCACAACTCGCTCGAGCTCCCACACACGGCAATCGAGCCTGGGATGCGTGTTTTGATCCACGACGATCTTTTGGCAACCGGTGGCACAGCGGCAGCCAGTGTTGCGTTGGCGCTGCAAGCCTCGGCTGTTCCCGTCGGCGCCTGCTTTGTCGCCGAGCTCTGCGGCTTGGCAGGTCGTGAGCGGCTGGGCCAGCTGCCCGTGCTTTCGTTAGTGGAGTACGCAGGCGCGTGATTCGGCCCGCGGCAGGAGCTGATCTTGCCACGTTGGGACAGCTCTGGGGGCGCTATCGAGTGGAAGCAGATGACACACGCTTCGTCGGTCGGGCCGGATGGGCCTCGGTTTGCTGGCGCGGGCAGTTGATGCGGTGCGCCAACGGGAGTGTCGGTTAGACCGGGGGCGGCACCGGGACGGGCAGGATCGTCGTCCACGTGTCCCACGCCGGATCCGTGCCGGTCAGCGGCGCAACAAACGGATCGACTGTTGGCGCCAGCAGAATGCCACCGTAGGGCGCTGTCGTGGTGTTGGCGAGGCTATTCCAAACCGCGACTCCAACGCGCGGGTTAGCCGTGGCGGTCAGAAAGCTGCTGATGCCGACGCTCTGGGTTGCGCTGCTGAGGCCACTCGCTGCCGGGCCGGAGGGGACGCCGTAGCCTGTCAACCAGACGCTCTTTTGGGCGCCCGGCCAGTAGGCGTCAATGGCTGCCACGATGCCAGCCGAGTCGGTGATCGAGAGGTTCGTCGGATCGCTCGTCCCTTCGCTACCGGTTGGCGGCACTAGTCGCATTCCAACTACATCGAAGAGTATCCGAGTGCGGGACATCGAGCGGAGGAAGGTGACCGGGGGCGTGTCCGTTGTGCTGGCAGGATCTGTCCGCGCCAAACCTCCAGAGACGATCGGAACCGTGGCAGAGACCTTGCGAACCTCGAGCGTCGCCAGCTTCGTCAGAACCTTGAATAGGCCTGCGCCAACGAAGCGCCCTGCGAGGCGCTGGGGTCGCAGCGAGCTTTGGAGGTTCGGTTGCGGCCAGATCTCGATAGCTGCAAACGTACCGTTGTAGCGGGTGACGAGCGCGGCGACGAAGTTCTGCCACGCGGCACGCCTTGGCATCCAGGCCGGATCACCGACCGAGCCGCCAGCTCCACCGTCAGCCCGAGCCCACTCGGGGGTACCACTGACGGAGAGGAGCACCTGCGTACTAGCGCCAAGCGACGCGGCAGCAGCCAACTGCGCGTCGACGCTTGTCCAAACGTAGCCAGTGCTCGTGGGGATTCGTGTGGTCGTGGGCTGCGTGGGCGCAACTGAGGGCCACGAGACATCGACGCGCACCCACGTCAGGTGGAGCGCGGTGGCCGCAGAGGCGTTGCCAACAGGCGACCCACTGGTCAGGCTCGCGTCAGCAGACACGCCGAGTGCAGCAGCGCTAGCGCCAAGCGGAGTTGCGAGGCCGACGCCGGCGACGAGGGCGAGGAGTAGGTGCAAACGGCGCACTTCCACAGGATACCTTCAGGGAGGAGACGGCAGGCACGAAACGAACATTTGTACCGTGCCGTTCACTTTTGCTCCTCGAAGGACCACCGCTGTTGTTCTGCTTGCGATCGTCGCGACCCTGACCGTGGTTGCCGTGGCTGATGCGCGACCTGCGCGTGTATCGGGTAACCGGATCTTGGATGCCAGCAAGCACGAGATGAAGGTGCGGGGCGTAACGTGGGGCGGAACACGATTCGTGCCGAGCGAGCCGGGAGTGGAACTCCGCACCCCCGACATCAGCTCAGCTCCCAACGCGTTTAAACAGATTGCGAAACTCGGCGCCAACGTTGTCCGGGTCGATGTGTCGAGCGCAGCGAATGACGATGTGCACCGCATCGCCTTGCAGAAGTTGCAGCGCTACGCACATGCACGAGGGCTGATTCTGCTGCTTGCCAACGTACCGCTGACCACGCAAGATCAGTCGCCGTGGTTATCAACGCTGGCTAGCTGGTTTCCGCGCAAAGACAACGTCTGGTACCTGCCCGTCGTTGATCCGAACTGCGGGACGTTTTCTGCTTCCACATTCTGCGGTGACACCGAGGCATGGATTTGGTCCCAGACCCTCAGCGTCAGGGCGCTTCGGCGTGCCGGTGTTCGGACGCCAATCGTTGTCAACATGCCCAACAGCTCGCGGTCTGTTGCGCTCAACTGGACCAAAGTGCTCGGCGACAAGAATCTCATCTATGGCGTGCATCCGCCGAGCGATGGTCAGTTTAAGTTCAAGCAGACAGACGCAAAGGCGCTGACCACGTCGTTGGAGGCAGCGACGAAGGTCGTGCCGGTTCTTTTTGACGATGTTGCTCGCGTGCAGACCACAACCACCTTGGACACGATGGTGGCAGCGACGACTGCGCGGCTCAAGCGCACGACGCGCACGACGACCGATTCCATGCGCTGGTCGAAGGGGTTGCTCGATTGGGTGACGGGTTGGACCGTGATCGACGGAGGAGATGGTGCGATTGTCTCTGGATGGGACACGCCAACGCGTGACTCGATGGCGATGGGACGCAAGAAGTTGACGACGTGGGGGCGCGCAGCAGCTTCCGGCTACTTTGCGATTGGGTTCCGGGCTCAAGCGGGACGCAATCCCGGCTCCGATTTTCCCGGCGGCTTCGCGGTTGGTGACAGTGGTCCCGGAGTGCGCGCAATGCAGGAGGACCTCGCGCGGCTGACCTACCTCGCGCCGCG
>CAMAWJ010000068.1 GCA_945861955.1 Bifidobacterium breve | reverse complement strand
AAGTTCGACGTGCCGCGTGTCTCGCGCAGGTGGTCGTAAAACAGCGTGTTCGTTCCACCGATCAGATTGGAACACCCAACCGCATCCATCGGCGTTCCCATCAGCACGCAGAAGCGATCGCCATTCTTGTAACCACCGGGCCAGAGGGTCGCGAGCGGAGCGGACGCGCCATCACGAATGACGTCGAAATCCTCGGAGTTGAGGGCGTAGGAGGAATGCATGGGGAGATCCTAATCGTTCGCGGCGCGTCGGGGGAATGTCCGACTAGTTCATACGCGCAGAGACGCGCTTGTGATCAAACTCCATGACCCGGCGATCGCGCTCGTCTAACGGCAGTTCAAGGCGCATTCTGGCGGCAATCAGCGTCCGCCCAACATCGCCCCGGCGCTCATACGAGCCAACGAGGTTCGAGAGGATGCGGAGGGCGGTCTGGTGCGTCGAGGTCGGTTCGACAGTCACGCCAGCGGGAATATCGGGCATGCGCACGCCACTCTTGTACGGGTCAATCAGGATCGGATCGCCTTCGCCAAAGTACGCAGCCACGAAATGACCCGGCAGGCCAACTCCACGCAGGGGTAGGCCGAGCCGTCGCCCAACCTCGATCCAGACGACGCTGAGCAGGATCGGCAGACCTCGCCGACGCTGCAGGACGAGGTCCAGCATCGAGTTGTTGGGATGGTCGTACTCCTCGACGTCACCTGCGAAGCCCTCGTGCCGTCCCAGCACGGCCGCCAGCGCGTCGAGCTGTTCGTCGGGCGTCTCCCCCAAGCCATGACGCACGACCTCGCCAGCCAACCGGTCGAGCTCGGCGAGCGCGGCATCGCTGTCGACCTCGCGTAGCTCACTCGCAATCGCAAGCGCCAGCACGTCGAGGTGCGGCGCATCGGTCTGCGCGAGTTCGGCAAAGCGTTCCATGTCGTGCATTGTGGTGGATTTCGCCAGCCGACGACAAGGCATCCGTGCCACCTTCATCCACCACACACGATTACCGCTAGAGCGAGATGCGCGAACCCATCGGCGTGTCGTAGCGCGTGAACGGCATTTCGGCGGGGATCCGCTCGAGCGCGAAGGCCTTGGCGTCCGGCCACAACTCTCGGCCCTCCGTCAAGTCGGCGAGGATCTCGCCGAGCACGGGCGTGAACTTCATGGCATGCCCACAGCAACCCGCTGCGACCACGATCGCCCCACGGCGACCATACGTGTACTCCGCATCCGGAGTCATCGTCCACGGACAGGCCTCAGTCATGTACGGGCCATCCGTGACGAGGCCGGGCGCATGCGTTGTAACCCACTCGCGGTTGCACTCCTCCTCAAATTCGCGACGCTCCCACTCGGTGGCATCAGAAAACCAGGCGGCCTCGTCGCCATAATCGAGACCAATCTTGTAGCCCTTGCCCGGCGTCGGCAGACCGTAGACGCCCATCTTGCCGTCTTCCTGAAAATCGACAAGCGACGGACGGCGCTCCCAGGTGCCCCCTCCACGCCAGTACGAGACCTGCCCAATCGCTGGGACGAGCGGGAGGCTAAAGCCGAGCGGTGGCAGCAACTCCTCCGCCCATGGCCCGGCGGCGATGACTGCCGCATCGGCCTCGATTACGCGCAGATCCGTCGTGACGCGCACACCCGCTGGCGTCTCGGTGATCTCCAGCATCCGTTCGGGCATCGCCAGCTGGGCGCCGGCCGCGCGTGCTGCGGCAGCGATTGCCGCCAGACCGCGGCGCGCAAAGACGACACCATCGGCAGGGACCAAGACTGCGGGCTCGTCTGGGCGAAACGCCAACTCGGGGAAGACGCGCTCAACGCCGGCCGCATCGAGCTCCTCAACGGCGAGCCCCTCGTCGCGCATCGCAGTCACCCAAGCTGGTACGGGTTCTCCACGGAGGATCAGACCGACTTGGTCGATCAACTGCTCGCCACTCAACTGCTCTAGCTCGCGCCACAATTCGAGCGCGCGGCGTGCGAGGCGGATGTCTTCGGGACGATCGTGGGCGAGACGAAAGATGCGGGTCTCGCCCGCCGACGAGCCAGCGGGTGCGGAGATGCCGTGCCGATCGATGCCGATCACGTCGTGGCCACGCTCTGCCAGCACTCGCGCGGTCGGCAAGCCCATTGCCCCGAGACCGACGACGACAACCTTCATCACGACACCGCTGACTGTTTCGCGACCACACCAGCGAGCACGAGATCCGCGGACCGACGCCCCGCGCGCAGCGCGCCATCGATCGAGGCATTCTCGGTACCGTCGCCCGACACCACGACGGAGTCCCTCAACCAATGCGCACCGGTGCTCAGCGAACCAGGCGGCTGGGCGTGTTGAGCCCAAGCGATGCGGTCGGTCCGCAAGAGGCGCCACGTCTCAACGTCGCCTCCAAACCAGCCTGCGAGCTGTGCGTACGCGGCCGACGTCAGAGCCGCGTCGTCGCCTGTAAACGGCATGCCAACACAGGATGCTGCGACCAGCGAACGGCCGGACGGAGCGTACGCCGGCGCAACCGCGCTCATCACGGCAACATTGTTGACCGGGCCAACCCCATCGCCATCGAGCACGATGCGGCGCCCTGCAGGTGCCTCGGGCGCGTCGAACCAGAGGCACGTGGAGCCTCGGGGCGCAGGTGCTTCGACGCCCGCCAACGTGCAGGTAGCGTCGGTGCCGGCGGCAATCACCACCGCGATCTCCGCGCGTAGTTTTTCGCCCGAAGCGAGCGTCACGCTGCGCTTGCCGACTTTTGCAACCCGTTCGTTGAGACGAATTGCACCCGCAGGTAGCCGTGCTGCCAGCTGCTCGGAAATGGCCCCCATGCCGCGGGCAGGCACGACTGTGCGACCCGCCGCCATCTGCAGGAAGACCTGATCCAAGAGACGACTCGAGACACCGAGCTCTCGCTCGAGAAACACGCCGGCGTAGAGCGGGCGCAAGAGATGCTCGCGAACATCGTCCGAGAAGCCCAGCGAGCGCAGTCGCTCGTCGGCCGTCGTCTCGGGCGCGGTCGCGGTCGCCAGCGGACGCGCCTCGCGCAACCACTTGGCGGCTGCTCGAATGTCGCGGGGCTTGCCAAGGCCAGCACGCAATGCATCGGGCAGTGAGCGCGGGTCGCGCAGCGGATGGCCGATCGTGCGCATGCGCCCGTCCCACCAGATGTCCGCACCCGGCAGGAAGGAGCGCAGATCGAGCGCCTCGAGATCGAGTGCTCGCTGTGCCTCTGGGTAGCCCTCGAACAGCACCTGAAAGCCGCGGTCGAGCAAGAAGCCATCGACCGCATCCGTGCGGACACGTCCACCAACGCCATCGGACGCCTCGACGACTACGACTTCAAGGCCACGCTCGGCCAAGAGGCCAGCGCAACGCAGACCCGAGAGGCCCGCTCCAATCACAATCACGTCAGCCATAGGCACGAGTTTGCCATGGGTTTGCCTTTGATGCGATATGAGGAGAGGCGACATTTTGGGCCCGGGCCCAGAATGTCGCCTCTCGTTGTGAAACGCTGCCGCCCTCGCGCCGCAGCAAGACGCAGCGCGAAGGGTCGTGTATGCCGGAATTGCCCGAAGCCGAAAAGGCGCGCCGAACATTGGAGCGCCTCTGCGTCGGTCTGCGCATTGTTCACGTCGAGGATGACGACGAGTGGGTTTGCCGCCCACACGAACCGGGCGAGCTTGATAGCGCGCTGAGCGGATCAATCGTGATCGCGGCAGGACGCCACGGCAAGTTTCTCTGGCTCGAAACCAACACTGGACACGAGCTGGGACTGCACCTCGGCATGGGCGGATCGATTCGCAGCGCACCGAAGCCCTCGCCACGCAACTGGGACCGCATCACGATCGTCTTTGACGACGGGTCGCGCGTCGCCCTCCGCGACAAGCGGCGGTTGTCGCGCGCGCACCTCGGCGCCGGCATCGACAAGCTCGGACCCGACGCCTTGACGATTACTCCAGGAGCCTTCCGCAAGCGGGTCGGCGCGGGCCGCGCACCGATCAAAGCTCGCCTGCTCGACCAGGCGGTACTCGCCGGAGTAGGCAACCTGCTCGCCGACGAGGCGTTGTTCGACGCGATGATTAATCCCCGCCAGCCTGCCGGGACGCTGTCGACAGACGCTCTCAATCAGCTGCGGTCGTCTCTGCGGCTCGCCCTGCGCGAAGCTCTGACACCAAAGGGTGGCTCGGGTCGAGGCCGCTTCGCGCGGGCTCGACGCGGCGGCCAGTGCCCACGTTGCAGCTGCGAACTCGAGCGCGCCACCGTCGGCGGACGCACGACGTACTGGTGTCCCAACGAGCAGGTCATCACGGAGACCTCATAACTCGCCTCGTTTGGATCCAAGGCACGCAGCTATCGCTGCGCAACAGCGCCCTCGCCGCCGCCGATCGTGACCACGATCGCGTCGTGCTGATCGAGTCGCTGCCGCAGGTCCTTCGCGGACGCCTGCATCGCCATAAGGTCACGCTCGTAGTGACAGCCATGCGACGGTTCGCCGAGCAGCTGCGCGCCGACGGCTGGCAGGTCGACGAGTTTCGTCTCGAGCTCGAGCTCGGATTCGCCGAGGCCCTCAAGCGCGCGGTGACCAGCCATGCTGCCTCCGAGGTGCTCGTGATGGAGCTACCCGGGTGGCAGGCACAGGCCAACCTTCCGCGGCTCGCTGAGGCGATCGGCTGCCCGATCCAGACCACTCTCGACTCGCACTTTCTCTGTGGGCGCGAGCAGTTTGCCGCGTGGGCAGGGACGCGACGTCGGCTGCGGATGCAGGACTTTTATGCGTGGATGCGCCGAGAGCACGACGTGCTGCTGGACGACGGTGAGCCGTGTGGTGGCAAGTGGTCTTTTGATCACGACAACCGCGAGAC
>CAMAWJ010000067.1 GCA_945861955.1 Bifidobacterium breve | reverse complement strand
AGGTCGGCCAGGTTGCCAATCGTCTTCAGCCCCGCAGTTCGCATCCGCTTATCGGCCTTCGGTCCGATTCCCGGCAGCGCCCGCAGCGGCAAGGGCGCAAGAAACTCCTCCTCCTTTCCTGCTGGCACGATCACGAGGCCGTTGGGCTTATCTGCATCCGAAGCGACCTTCGCAATCGTTCTCCCGGCCCCACAGCCAAACGAGGCGTGCAACCCCGTCTCGCGCTCGATGCGCCCCTGCAGCTCCGCGAGGAATGCGCGAGCCTCCCCCGCTGTCGACGCAACGGACGACAAATCGAGGTACCCCTCATCGATCCCCACCTGCTCCACGACGGGCACAACGGCACGCACGAGCGACCAGACAGCGTCGGAATGACGCCGATAGCGCGAGTGATCCGGCTTCACAAAAACTGCGTTTGGACAGCGACGCACGGCCTCCGCTGCACTCATTGCCGAGCGAATCCCAAACGCACGCGCCTCGTACGAGGCCGTCGCCACCACACCACGACCCTGCGGATCCCCACCGACCACCACCGGGAGCCCTGCCAAGGCGGGATTTTCGAGAACCTCAACCGCCGCAAAAAAAGCATCCAGATCCAAATGCGCGACAACGAGAGGCACAAATCCGAGGCTACCAAGCGGTTCCCACGTCATAGCAGGACACGGTTTACATCGCGCCTGTTGTGATAACTGCGTATGCTGCTCGTCTATGCGTTTGCGTAATACCCAAGTTCGGCGAGCAGGTGCGACCCGATGAGTCATGACGCGGACAAGCTGATCCGCCAACTCTCGCTCGTGGCATACATCATGGCCGAGAAGCGGCCGATCACTGCGCGCGACGCCAAGAACGCTGTCGAGGGCTACTACGACATGTCCGATGAGGCCTTTGCGCGCCGCTTCTATGCCGACCGCGCCGAGCTGCTGGCGCTGGGCGTGCCGATCAAGTCGAATCGCGACGAGTTCACCGGCGAAGAGCTCTACACGCTGACGCGCGAAAACTACTTCCTCCCCCCGCTCCACCTCAGCGATCAAGAGCTGGCTGCACTGCAGACAAGCCTGTTCCTGCTTGATGGCCAGTTCGCCTACGCCGCCCCGTTGCGCCTGGCGCTCCAGAACCTCGCACTCGGCCGCCCTGGCGTGCTCGACCGCTCTCCGTCGGAAGGCGTCACGCTCGACCTCCGCGGCGGTGGCCACACGCCGGAGATCGCCGCACGTCTCGCCAAGCTCGAAGGCGCGATCTCGAAGCAGAAGACAATCGTCTTCTCGTACTTCGCAATCAGCCGTGGCGAGGAGCGCACCCGCACCGTCGACCCGTACGGTCTCTACTACTCCGAGTCGCACTGGTACCTCGTCGGCCACGACCACGACCGCGAAGAGATCCGCAACTTCCGCGTCTCGCGCATCCGCGGCGACATGCGCTTCCACACGCGCAAAGAGCGAGACTTCCGACGCCCCGGCGACTTCGACCCCGCCACCTATCGCGATCGCGCCCCCTGGGGATACGACGCACCGGTTGGTGAGGCGACGCTCTACGTCGCGCCAAGCGCCGCCTGGTTCGTTGATCGTCTCTTCAACAAGCACGGCGAGATAACGACCCACGAAGACCGCTCCGCAACCTTCGAGACGCCGTACAGCGACGTCGACCGTCTCGCCGAGTGGATCCTTGGCCTTGGCGGCCAGGTCTTGCCACTCGGCCCGCGTGACGTCATCGATGCAGTCACCGATGCGCTCGAGCGCGTTCGCGACGCGCACGCTGGCGATCCGCCGTCGATCCGCTCGCCCAAGAAGATCGTGACCGAGCCCGAAGCGCCGACAGCGCGCCCCTCGAACCCTGTCGCACCCGAGCGCTTCGCAGTGCTTCAAGCGCTGCTCGCCGATCTCCTCCAGACGTGCGGCACGGAGCAGAGCGGCAGCATCGCGGCCTCCGTGCTGCAGGCGCGCTACGAGATCGACGACGAGGAGATGATTGAGCAGATCAATCTGCTCAACCTTGTCAACTTCGGCGGTGGCTGCTACGCCGTCTACGCCGAACTCGACGAAGAGGGCATGATCAACGTTCAGAAGGAACTGTACGGCGAAGACTTCCGCCGCCCAGCCCGCCTCTCGCCACTCGAGGCGAAGGCGATCCTGATGGCCCTCGACCTCGTTGGTCCGCAGATCGCCGCTGGCACCAACTCGACGCTCGCCGCTGTGCGCGAGAAGATCGAAGTCGCCTGTGGCGGTGGCGTACCCGGTGGTCAGCCCTCCACGACTGCCGACGTAGGAGCACCCGAGGATGTCATCTCGCAGATCTCGTGGGCCATTGAGCGTAATCGCCTCGTTCGCATCAACTACCTGACCCGCACGACCAACAAGGTCGAAGAGCGCATCATCGAGCCGTACCTCTTGCGCGGCGTCAACTCGGATTGGTACATCGAGGCCTACGACTGCACCGCCGAAGGCGAGCGCACCTTCCGCATCGATCGCATCGAAAGCGTCGAGCGCCTGAAAGACACCTTCACGCCACGCGATGGCCTCTCGAACCGCGCCGAAGGTCGTAGCGTCGGCGGCACGAAGGGTTCCGTCAGCGTCTGGTTCTCCCCCGCTGTCGCCCTGCGCGAGTCCGAGAAGCGCTCGGACGCCTCGCACCTCACCGGCGGTGCAATCCTCGCGACGATCACCTACGACTCCGAGCGCTGGCTCGAAGACGAGGTCATCAAGTACCGCGGCGAAGCCGTTCTGATCGAGCCTGCTGCTCTCCGCGCACGTGTCGCGCGTCGCGCCACGCAGATCCTCAAAGAGGTCAAGGGCGCCAAGCGCCTGGCCGGCAAGGGTCGTCGCTAGCGATTGGTGGCTCGGCGCGCAGCCGGGCCAAAGATCGGATCCTCAGTCGCTGCGAACGGCTCTGCGAGCGAGCGGTACTCCTCCGGGCCATTGCTAAGCGCGATCAATGCGTTGCGCTTGAGATACCGACCATCGAGTCCAGGGATGTACAGACGCTGATTGTGTTCGACGAGGTCCTCGTCGGTGGCGTCCAGCCAGGCGTCGAGCCGTACCCATGCCTCACCCTCAGCGAGCAGGTCTGCCCCGCGCTTCTCGGGGCCTTGATTCCACGGGCAAACGTCCTGGCAGATGTCGCAGCCGTATACGCGATCGCCAAGCGCATCGGCGATCTCGTCGGGGATCTCGCGGCGGCTCTGCGTCCAGTACGACAAGCACTGCTCGGCGTTGAGGACGTACTCCTCGTCGAGCGCACCCGTTGGGCAGGCGTCGATGCAGAGCGTGCACGAGCCACAGCCTTCCCGGGCAGGCTCTGGTGTCTCCGTCACGAGCGGCGCATCCGTGATCAGCGTGCCAATTGAGATAAACGAGCCGAGGCCGGGCGCGATCGCCATCGTGTTCTTGCCTGGGAACGTCAGTCCAGCGCGACGGGCCCCTTCGCGGTCGACGTGATGGTTGGCATCGACGTGGACGACACAGCGATATCCCTCGGCCTTGAGTGCATCGCGCACCCGACCGAGCGCCTCGCGCAGGGTCGCGTACGGGTCGCTCCAGGCGTAGCGCGGCAATCGTCCCACCGGACCGTCGGGTTTAGGTGGCAATGGGCGCCAGACGGGCAGAATCGCTGTGACGACCGTCTGCGCATTGCGTACCGCAGTCTCGGGGTGACACGACACCTCGGTCCTCGCAGCCGTAAAGCGCATGTCGGCCCAATACCCTCGCTCGACCCGATCCTTGAGCGCCGCCTCAACCTCGGTGTACGCCGACGCGGGCGCTGCCCCCAACACGATCCCATCGTCACGCACGAGCGCTGCCAGCTCGTCCATTGTCGGCATTCCCATACGGAGAGCGTACTCCGCCGGTCGTGGCGACATTCTGGGCCCGGGCCCAGAATGTCGCTGCCAGAACAAAACACCCGGCGACTCCCGCCCATCATCGACCAACTCTCTCCGTCCCTTGAAGACATGATCAGCCCACGCGACATTCTGGGCCCGGGCCCAGAATGTCGCGTTGTCGCCAAAGTAGTGTTCTCCGCATGCCCGCCGCAAAAGACGAAGTTGAGATCTGGACCGATGGCGCCTGTTCTGGCAACCCTGGTCCCGGTGGTTGGGGTGCGATCTTGCGCTGGCGTGACCACGAGCACGAGATCTCGGGCGCTGACGCACACACCACGAACAACCGCATGGAGCTGATGGGCGTCCTCAAAGGCCTCGAAACGCTGACCCGACCCACCAAAGTCGTCGTGGTGACTGACTCGGCCTACGTCGAAAAGGCGTTCACTCAAGGCTGGCTCAAGAACTGGCAACGAAACGGCTGGAGAACCGCCGCCAAGAAGCCCGTTGAGAACCAGGACCTCTGGCAACTCCTACTCGACGCCTCAGCAGCCCACGACGTACGCTTCGAACGCGTCAAAGGCCACGCTGGCATCGAACTCAACGAGCGAGCTGACGTGCTTGCCGTCGCAGCGCGCGACAGCATGTTGGGTACCTGACCGCTTTTTTTCTAGGCTGGGGTATGATCCCCCGGCTAACCCGATAGGGAGTTTTTCAACTCGTGGCACAACAGCAGACCCGACGTAAGCGAACAGCACTTCCCCTCAAGAAGCGCAAGCGTGTCCAGATCACGGACGACCAGATCCGCTACACCAACGTCGAAGGCCTCAAGCGCTTCCTATCGGACCGCGGCAAGATTCGTTCGCGCCGCATGACGGGCCTTTCCCGCCGCCAGCAGACGCTTGCAGCGCGCGAGATTAAGCGAGCCCGCGAAATGGGCCTGCTCCCCTTCGTGATGCCCAAGCTGGAGCGCGCCCGTGGTGGTCGCTCCGATCGTGGTCGTGGCGAGGATCGCGACGAGCAGACGATGGCATCCGCCGAGGCCTCCCAGGCCACTGAAGCACCGCGCTACGAGGAAGTCGTGGAGGTCGTCGAA
>CAMAWJ010000066.1 GCA_945861955.1 Bifidobacterium breve | reverse complement strand
TCTTGTTGTGGTTCTCGTACGTGCGCTTGCCGCCCGTGTCGTTCCATCGCACCGTGTGACGCCACGTGCGAACGGCGCGTGCGAAGGTCGGATTCTCGAGGGCGCGAGCGAGCAAGATTGCCTGGTCGCGAGCCGTTGACAAGTTGGTCACATCGTTTAGACCCGACGAGCTTGCGTACTGTGTGCCTGTCAATCCGAGCTGCGTGGCGCGGCGGTTCATCTGCTTGTAATAGCGCCTATAGTTGCCCTCGCCGAGGTCTTCGCCAAGCGCGGCTGCGGCGTCGTTATTCGAACCGAGGAGTGCCGAATAGAGCAGGACACCACGGGGGTATCGATTGCCGATGATCAGTCCATCTTTGTTTGGCTCAACAGCGGCAGCGATCTCCGAGACAGTGACCATGTGGGCGAGGTTGCCAGCCTCAGCGACGAGCAGTCCGGTCATCATTTTTGTCAGCGAGGCGACTGGTCGTCGCTGTGTGTCGTCGTAGGCCAGCACGATCTGATTCGTTTCGACATCGAGCGCGACGTACGATCCGGCGGCGAGCCCTGGCTGATTTGCTGGACTTTCCGCTCCGGCCATGTAGGTTGGCGCTGGGCGGCGGACGACGAGCGGCGCGAGCGGCAACTCGATGTTGTCGCGTGTGGTCTTTGGTTCTGCCGAGGCCACAGCGGCCGTGGACGTTTGCTTGCCTGTCGACGCCACCGCTGCGTTCGTTCCAACGGCTGTAGTTGCCGAACTCCCACCAGCCTCTCCGCCGCCCGTCAACACCTTCGTGGTAAAGCCGATCAGTCCGATCACAAGGAGTGTTAGGAGCAGCACGTGCAGTGGGCGCACGGTCGAGCGTTCGCGTCGTTGTCTCCGCGTATGTGTGCGGTAGGGCTGGTCACGCGTGTCGTCGGCATAGTCTGCACGTGGCCGCGGTGCGGCTTGAGGTCGCGGCGCAGGTCGTCTGCTGCGCGCGGGCCGAGGCCGGGGTGGTCGCTCGTCATCCACGGTCTCCAATCCTACCGGTGAGGGTGGCGTTTAGTGGTCGCCAGTGCGTGTGCCGGCTGACCAAGTTGCTGTGATTGCACGTCGGTGAACCCGGATGCTCACACGTTAGGCTCTGGGGGTAGGCAACAGGAGGCGATTATGGCGCGTGATCTCGACGGAGCACTTGGTGAGGGTTGGGGCGGCGAAGCCCAGCTCGTTGGGAGTCATGTCAATGTGATCATCGCTCGTCGCGGCAGCGCGACGGCAGCCGGTCTGATGACCGCGTTCGCCACGCCGCGTCCTGGGCACACGCCAATTCTCGTCTGCGTCGGTGAGCATGAGACGAAGTACGAGCCCGTCTGGCCGCCGTTGGTGATGATGAACAAGTCGACGGCAGTCGCCGACACGCATCAGACAATGACGTGGGGGGCGGCTCAGCTGGGGCTTGCGCAGGGTACGCTCGACGCAGTCGCTGATGGCATCATCGAGGCCACCGACGAGTACATCGTCTTCGTTGCTGTCTGGGTCAATCCTGGGGCGACCGACGAGACGGCGATTCGGAAGGCCAATCGCGAGTCGATCCGCAAGGCGATCGAGATGGCGGTTAAGGGTCGCGATCCAGAGGCCGCCCAGCGCCTGGTTGAGCGTCGCGACGAGTTGACGAGTCCGTTTTACTCGGGTGAGTAACACCTAGCGCTCCGATACCCTGCGGCGATGGCGCATAGGCGAACTCCCAGTGTGGCCGAGTGTCGACGCGCACTGTGGTTGCTCGGTGTGTTGGCCCCCGTCGATCATGCCGGTGTGCTGAAGGCTTGGCGGAAGCGTGTGGCCCAGACGCACCCCGATCGCCACATCGGCGATGCCGCACGAGAGCAGGCGGCAGCGACGTTGACGCGCGCGCTCAACGAGGCGCGCGAGACGCTCGATTGGTGGATTGACGAAGAGCGCGATTGGCCACCGACGGTTGGTGCGGCGGGCGACGTGCGTTTCGACACGCCCGACCCGTGGCCCGAGCGCGATCCCGAACCGGCGGTCGCGGCGGTCTGCCAGGTGACGGGCCTGCGGCGAGGCGATCATGTGCGAGTCTGGCCGTTCGACGGTGAGGTGCTGACGGTCGTCGGCACAGAGTTTGATCAGCGGGACCGGACGACGTGGGTCGAACTGCTGCACCAGCCCCAGACGGTCAAGTCCGATCGGGTCCGGCTCGCCGCGTTCTCGTGTCCGACCTGTGGAGCGTGTGCGGGGCCGGCGGTTGACAACCCTTCGGTTCGACCATGTCCCGACTGTCTGATCGACCTGCGACGCCTCGAGCGTGCGCCGGCAGAGGCCGCTCGGATTCGTCGTGCGATCGAGGCGCGCGCCACGGCAGGGGCGTCGATGGCAGACACGATCGGTGACGAGCGGTTTGCCGATCGTGCGCGCGAGCGTCGACGCTGGTCGCGGCGGCTAATCACGGCCGAGCCAGACGATCTCTATGCGGCGCTGCTGAGTGCCTTCGGGACCGCGTGGGAGCGGTGGGGAGAGGGCGCCTCGAGCGAGCGCCACCCATGACGACGATCGCGGTCGCGGTTGTCGTCGCGTCGGCCTTTGCGCAAGCGGCGGCTGATCGCCTCGGTCGGCATCGTCGCGGGTGGTCTGCTGCTCGTTGTGGGCTAGGCGTTGAACTACGCCGCGGGGCGAAGATCGCGCAGCGTGTCGAGTGCGTCAGTAATGCGTAGGCGCGCGTCGTCGGTCGCTTCGAGCTCGCCACGGCGAATGCGATCAAGCACTCGCTGGAGATCCATGAACGCGCGGGCAATTTCCTGCTCACCAGGCGTGTGAGTCAGGTGATCGAACACGCCTGCAATATAGGGATTGCGACGGACAGGTGAAGATCAGACGAACACGAGGCCGCGGACACGCTCCACGCTCGCTGCGCTGGGCTCGTCCGTGAAACTCTCGAGCACGTTGCCGCTTTTCCGCTCGACGACCAGAATCACGGGAGTGCTCTTGATGGCGTAGGCCTGCGCGAGACTCGCTTCCTGCAGCACATCGACGCTGCGATAGGGAATGCCGGCTGCCTTCAATTCTTTACCCCATTCTTGGCAGGCGTGGCACAGCGGGCCCGAGAAGGCGACGACGGCGGTGTCGCCGTACTGCGCGTCGAGTCCGAGTTGGAGCGGGTTGATGCGGGTTGGGACGGTCGTTGGACGGGCAGCTCGCTTGCGGATCACAAGTACGACAACAACGAGGACGACAACGAAGATTCCAACGAGCTGCAGACGGTCCATCAGGGGGCTCGGCTAGACCGCTGGGTGGCGATCGACGACGATGCCGCGGGCGCGTGCGATCAGCATGTACATCTCACAGCCGACACAGACACCCGTGGTGGCAGCGAGCAAAGCGAGTGCGGCGACGATCAAGGCGAGGCCCCAGCCAATGCTGCTGCTTCCGGCGTAGAGCAAAATCGACGAGACAGTCAGAAAGACGGCGCCGATGATGTTGGCGAAGCGCGGTACGCGGGCATCTTCGATTGTGCCCTCGCCGAGGCGCGGCTGCAGGACATCGAACCACAGTCGGCAGGGGAGGCAGAAGCGGCGGCCGAGCGTCAGGCCGACAATCAACTGCAGTGCGAGCAGCACGATGATCCACTCTTGTTGAAGGAGAAATGCGATCAATGCACCGACACCGACGATCGCCTGGTTGGTGCGAGGCCCCCGCGAATCGATCACGTGCGTGTCGCGATAGGGATCCACCGTGCGGTAAGGAATGCTCATATCACCTATCAACATACTTGACGCTGAAAAGATTCCCTGCTCGGCTCGCGTACCGGTTAGGCTTCCGATATGGCGACCGAACGCACCACGACAACAGACAATTGGCTCGACGACCCGTACCCGAGCCGCGCCTTTCAGCGCGTGCGCGAGTTCGCACCCTCGGCGAGGATCGCGAATGACAGCGGGGTTGTCAGCGAACTACCGGTCGACCTCCAGGATCTCGGAGGCATCGAACTGAAGGCTGTCGATGGTTCGACGACGACGGTCGAGCGCCAGTTTGCGACGTCGAATGGCGAAGGACTCGTCGTGCTCAAGAACGGCGTGATTGTCTACGAGCAGTACGCCAATGGCATGCTGCCGCGGACGCCACATCTCTGCATGAGCGTGACGAAGTCGTTCGTCGGCGCGATGCTCGGGATTCAGGTCGGTAAGGGTCTGATCGCGATGGATCAGCTCGTCACCGAGATCGCACCGCAGTTCATCGGTACGAGTCTTGACGGCGCGAATGTGCGACATCTGATCGATATGACGGCCGGCACAGAATTCGTCGAGGACTATGCGCTGTACGACGATCCTGAGGCGGACAACCCGCTGATGGAATACGAGCGCCAGGCCAGCTATCGGCGCTTGGGTGGACGTAAGCCGCTCGGCATGTACGGACATTTTCCGACGTACCCCAAGTCGCGCGAGCACGGCACGAATTTTGATTATCGCTCAGTGCTGACGAACATCGCTGCCCGACTGGTCGAGATCGTGGCAGAGCAGCGTTTTGTTGATGCATTAAACGAGCAGCTGTGGGTGCCGCTCGGCATGGAGCACGAGGCGGACTTGATGCTCGACGTCGTGGGCGATGCCGTCGTCGACGGTGGCCTGTCGTGCTCAACGCGCGATCTTGCCCGCTTTGCGCTCGCCTATCAGCGTGGTGGTCAGGGTGTGATCCCCGCCGAGTGGGTGCACGACACGCACCACGGTGACGACGAGGCGATCCGGAACTTTCGCGAGAGCCCGACGATGACGGACTTGGAGCGCGGCGACTGGTGCATGTACCGCAACGCCTTCTGGGTGATCGAGCGCGACGCGCGCTACACCGGCTCCGGAATCTACGGGCAGCACTGCTACATCGACGTGCCGGCGGGAGTCACGATCGCGCGCTTCTCGACCTACCCAATCGCCTACCCACAAGATCTGTGGGACGAGACGATGCGTAGCCTGACCACGATCTCCGCGGCGCTCGCCTAACGGATTACGTGACGAGGCAAAGGGTTTTCGGCGCGCGCAGTAGGCAGCGTCGAATCTGTAGGCGG
>CAMAWJ010000065.1 GCA_945861955.1 Bifidobacterium breve | reverse complement strand
ATCAATTCAGCGCCGGTGATAGGGGGAGGACACCACATCCGCGCGGTTGTCATGTCCTCCCTGGATTGAGAGTGGGCCTGGCTGGCGCTCTCGTGCCCAGAACGCGTCAGGAACGCTCGATCGTGCGGCGCGTGAGGCGGCTGATCAGCCACAGGGCGACGATCACGAGCAGTGAGAGGGCGAAGATCCTTGGGATCAGGCCAATGCTGGAGGGGATGAGCCAGTGGCCGGCCAGGACGACGGCGACGACGATCACGATCAGGACGCCGCGGGCAAGCCACACGGGGAGTTGACGCGTCATCGGGCGACGGCCTCGGCCCAGTCGCCATAGAGACCGCGGTAGCGGCCATCGATTGCCAGCAGCTGCTCGTGCGAGCCAGCCTCGACGACCTTGCCGTGCTCGAGGACGACGATCAGGTCGGCGCTGCGGATCGTCGAGAGGCGGTGGGCGACGACGAAGGCTGTGCGATCGGCGAGCAGGCGCTGCAGCGCCTCTTCGATGTGGGCCTCGGTCTGAATGTCGACGCTCGAGGTGGCCTCGTCGAGGATCAAGAGGCGCGGATCGACGAGCAGTGCGCGGGCAAAGGCGATCAGCTGGCGCTGGCCAATCGAGAGGCGGCTGCCGCGCTCCTGAACGCGCTCGTCGTAGCCGTCTGGCAGCTCGTTGATAAAGCGGTCGGCACCAACCTCGCGGGCGGCCTGCTCGACGTCGGCGCGCGAGGCGTCGGGGCGGCCGAAAGCGATGTTCTCGTGGATCGTGCCGTTGAACAAGAAGCCCTCCTGCGGCACGATCGCGATCTGCTCGCGCAGCGACTCGACGGTCACCGCGCGCAGGTCGTGCCCGTCGATCAAGATGCGACCGCCCTGTGGGTCGTAGAAGCGCGCCAGCAGCTTGATGATTGTCGACTTGCCCGCGCCCGTATGACCAACGAGGGCCACCGTCTGGCCGGCGAGCACGTTGAGCTCGAGGCCGTCGATGACGGGACGCTCGGGGTTGTAGCCAAAGCGCACGTCCTCGAACTTCACGGCTCCGGTCAGCGCGGGCAGAGGCAGCGCGTCGGGGGCATCGACGAGGGTGGGGGCGTCGTCCATCACGTCGAAGATCTTGTCGAGCGCGGCCGTGCCCGCCAGGAACGTGTTGTAGACCTGGCTCAGCTGCTGGACGGGATCGAAGAACGAGGCGAGGTAGCCGATAAAGGCAACCAGCACACCAATCTCGATCGAGCGATCGACGTACAGGTAGCCACCGTAGCCAAACACGATGCAGGTCGCGACGGCGGCAAGAAACTCGACGGTCGGGAAGTACCAGCCGCTCGACGTGACGGTCGTCTTGTTGGCGTCGCGGTACGACTGGTTGAGCTCGGCGAGCGCCGCACGGCTGCGGGCCTCGCCGCGATAGGCCTGGATCACGCGGATGCCGTTGAGGTTCTCCTGCAGCGCGGCCGTCACGAGTGCGAGCCGCGAACGCATCAGGCGGTAGGCGCGGGCGCTTTGGCCGCGGAAGAAGTACGTCAACAGGGCCATCAGCGGAAACACGAGGATCGTCGCGAGTGCGAGGCGGAAGTCGAGGAAGAGCAGGATCGTGCCGGCGACGACCAAGGTCAGCACGTTGCGTACCGTCGAGGTCAGACCATCCTTGACGAGTTGCTGGAGCGCCTCAACGTCGTTCGTCAGGCGCGAGATCAAGACGCCGGTGCGCTGCCGCTCGAAGTAGCTCATCGAGAGGCTCTGCATGTGTGCGAAGAGGTCGCCGCGCAGGTCGGTCAGGATGCGCTCGCCGACCCAGCCCGTCAGGTACGTCTCCGCGCGCGACAGGCCAATGCCGACGATGCCGACCAGCACCACGCTGCCGGCAATAAAGGCGAGCAGGCGCGTGTCGCCGGGGATGATCGCCGAGTCGATCGCGGCCTTCAGCAGGAGCGGCAGTGCGAGCGTGCAGGCCAGCACGCCAAACATCGCGGTAATCGCCCCGATCAGGCGCCAGCGGTAGGGACCCGCATAGGTGCCAAGCCGCGCCAGCCGTTGCAGGCCCTGCTTGCGGAGACCCTTGCCCGAGACGACGGCGCCGCCGATGCCAATCGGGCCGCGACTCACGAGCCCTCCTCCTGGTCGACACCAACGGGAATAATCACGTGGTCGCCGTCGGCATCGACGAAGCGCCGATCGACGAGGCCGTGGTCGTGGATCTCGCGGTAGACGTCGTTCGTACCAATCAATTCGTCGTGCGTGCCATCGGCGGCGATGCGACCATCGTCGAGCACGACGATGCGATCGGCAAGCGCAATCGTGGAGAGGCGATGGGCAATAATCAGCGTCGTCCGGCCCTGCATGACCTCCTCGAGCGCGCGGCGAATGCGGCTCTCCGTGGAGGCATCGACAGAGGCCGTGGCGTCGTCGAGGATCAGGATGCGCGGATCGAGCAGCAGCGCGCGCGCAATCGCGATGCGTTGGCGCTGGCCACCCGAGAGCGTCAGGCCGCGCTCGCCAACGAGCGTCTCGTAGCCATCCGGCAGCTCCTCGATAAACGTCGCTGCCTGCGCGCGCTCGGCAGCCTTCTGGACCTCAGCATCCGTCGCCTTGGGCTTGCCGAACGCGATGTTGTCGCGGATCGTGGCCGAGAAGAGGTAGGTGTCCTCGGCGACGATGCCAATCGCGCCGCGCAACTCGTCGAGCTGCAGGTTGCGCACATCGACCCCCTCGACGAGCACCGAGCCGTGTTGGACGTCGTAGAAGCGCGGCACGAGTTGCGTCAGCGTCGTCTTGCCCGAGCCCGTGCGGCCGATGATCGCGACGGTCGAGCCGGGCGCGATGTCGAGGTTGACACCCGACACGATCGGACGGTCCCAGTCGTAGCCAAAGGTGACGCCGTCGAAGTGGATCGCGCCGCCACCGGCCGGCAACGGCTGGGCGTCGGGCGCATCGACAATCTCGGCCTCCGTATCAAGAATCGCGAAGATACGGATCGCGCTCGCCACAAAGCGTTGGGCCTCGCCGATCCACGCGCCGAGCATCCGCAGCGGCATCACCATCAGTGCGATCAAGAGGCTGTAGGTGACGAAATCGCCGAGGCTCATCGAGCCTTGGATCACTTCGCGGCCACCGACGAGCATCAGGAGCGCGATCGAGATCGTCGGTAGGAAATCCATGATCGGCACGTACTGTGAGCGCAGTCGCGTGGCCATCACGTTGAGCGTAAAGACGTCAGTGGCACGGTCGCGAAAGCGAACGACTTCTTGGTCTTCCTGGCCGAAAGCCTTGATCACGCGCACGCCGACGACGGACTCCTCGGCCTGCGTCGTCACGTGTGCGAGCGCCTGTTGGGCCTCCGTCACGATTGGCTGCGAACGGCGCGAGTACATCACGGCGAGCAGGCCGAGCGGTGGCACGATGACCAGTACAAACGCGGCGACGATCGGATTCATCCACAACAGCACGGCCATCACCGCGACAACAGAGACGGTGTGCTGCGTAAAGAAGAGGATGCCGTAGCCGAGAAATAGGCGCAGGGCTGTCAGGTCGACAGTTGCGCGACTCATGATCTGCCCGGTCTGATTGCGGTCGTAGAACGGAAACGACAGCGACAGCAGGTGGTGATAGACGAGGTTGCGCAGGTCTTGCTCGATGTTGATCGCCATCGTGCCGGCGATTAGGCGACGGAGGTACATGACTGCGAAGCGCCCGATTGCGAGGCAGAGAATCAGGATGATCAAATAGCGCAGCTGGTTGGTGTCGCGTGGACGCATCGCCTCGTCGATGACGCGACCAGTCGCCCACGGGATCGAGATCGTGAAGATCTGACCGATCACCGCCAGCACAATCGAGGCCCACAGTGCCAAACGATGCGCGCGCATCAGACCTACGCCACGACGCATCGTGGGCCAGAAGGTCTTGCGCAGTTCGGCGCCAGAGGTCAGTTCGAGAGAGTGTTGTTGCATAGAGCGGTGCGCAGGTACCTACATGACTCAACGACGCGGAGATCGCGAGGCTTCCCGGCAGAGACTCACCTTACCGGGCTGCTTCACCCGACACCCCCAGCGCCATCGGCGCAACCCGACGCGCGTCAGTTAGCGCAGTCCAAAGTGCGCTTCAACGGACTCGGCGGCGGCCTCGTAGTGCTCTTCATCGACGAATAGTTCTCGCGGTCCGGCGGCCAAGAAGTCCGGCACGTCCATGCCAATCGGACGGCGGATCAGCACCTTGACCCCTTCCTGTTCGAGCAGGCCCGCGATCATCTCGGCCTCCATCAGGTTTGCTGCCCAGGTCAGACGACGCACGTCTCAGTCCTCGTCCCGGCCACCGTTTTTGATCAGCACGGCGTCACCGCGCTCACGAAACGGCAGCTCGATTAGGTCGAGGTCACGTGGCACAACAACGTTGTCGTGGATCGCTTCGGCCTCGGCCTTGATCAATTTGGGGGGCGAACGCATCGAGAGGTGCGTCAACGCGAGCATCCGCACCCGCGCCTCGGCCGCGAGCTCTGCGGCCTCGCGTGCAGTCGAGTGGTTCGTGTCGCGGGCACGGTCGAGCTCCTCGTCGAGAAACGTTGCCTCGTGGATCAGCAGATCGCAATCGACGGCGCGGGCCATCAGCGAATCGCACGGACGTGTATCGCCCGACAGCACGATCGTCCGGCCAAAGCGCGTCTCGCCAACAAGACCCTCGGGCGTAATCACCGTGCCGTCATCGAGCGTAATCGTCTCGCCACGCTGCAGCATGCCGTTGAGCGGGCCGTCGGGCACACCCGCGGCACGCGCCTTGTCAACATCGAAGCGGCCAGGTCGATGGTCTTCGACAAGCGCCCAACCGAGGCTGGGGACGCGATGCCGCGTACCGATCGCCTCGAGGCGATAGTCGCTGCAGGCAATCTCAGCACCACCGGCAAGTTCGACGACGGCGAGCGAGAACGGCATCTTGCCGATCACCGAGTCGAGGTCCTGCAACACCTTCTTGATGCCCTCAGGTCCATAGATCGAAAGTGGCGCGGTGCGCTCGCGCAGGGCGAACGTGCGCAGCAGCCCGGGCAGGCCGAGAATATGGTCGGCGTGGCCGTGCGTAATCAAAATTACGTCAAGGT
>CAMAWJ010000064.1 GCA_945861955.1 Bifidobacterium breve | reverse complement strand
GGTGGGGAGCACACCACATCCGCGCGGTTGTCATGTCCGCCCATCAGTCGCCGCCGCACCTACCTCCAGCGCAGGCCGTTGTACAGGCTGATGGACAAAACATCGAGACCAACGTCGGCAGTCTGATAGCGTCGGAATTGCAATGACGGAGCCTGCTGACAGTCCGGTCGACGACAGCCTCAGTGCCGTCTTCGCACCCGTGCGTACGACGAATGCCTTCGAGCAGACCGTCGAGCGCCTCGGACGCGCAATTCGCATGGGTTTGCTCGCGCCAGGCGAGCAGTTGCCGAGCGAGCGCGACCTCGCCCTGCACCTTGCGCTGTCGCGGTCGACCGTGCGCGAGGCTCTGCGTGTGCTGCAGGAGGCGGGCTATCTCGAAGCGCGCCGCGGGCGCGGCGGCGGCACCTTCGTCAGCCTCGCCTTGCCCTCCGACGCCGCGCGTCCACCCGAAGATGGAGTGCGCGACCTGCGCGGTGCCGAGCTGGCCTCGCTGCTGCGCTATCGCCGCGTGCTCGAACTCGGCGCGGCCGAGCTGGCAGCCGAAAATGCAACGCCTGCCGACTGCGAGTTTCTGGCGTCATTGGTGACCGAGATGATGGGCTACCACCTCTCGGACTACGGCTCGTATCGCGCGATCGACTCTCGTTTTCACATTGCCATTGCCAACATCTCGGGCTCGCCCGATCTCGCTGCGGCGATCACCGAATCTCAATCTGCCCTCTCGGACGTGCTCAACAGCGTGCCGCGCTCGGAAGAGTCGATGATCAACTCGCAGGAGCAGCACCGCCGCATCCTCGCGGCGCTCGAGGCCCACGACCGTGATGCCGCCCGCGTTGCCATGCGCGAGCACGTCGAAGGCATCGAGCATCTGCTGACCGTCCTGATGCCGCAGCACACGGCCTAGTTCTTGGACACACCCGCGGTCGTCCAGCCCAGACTCAGACTCTGATTCCTGTAGGCTTGCCCGTAATGGACGTCAAGGGACTCGTACTCTCGGGCGGCGCGGGCACGCGGCTGCGCCCCATCACGCACACGCGCGCCAAGCAGCTGGTCCCGGTCGCGGGCAAGCCTGTCCTGTTCTACGGGCTTGAGGCGATGGCCGAAGCGGGCATCCGCGAGGTCGGCATCATCATCGGCGACACGGGTGACGAGATTCGCGCCGCCGTCGGCGATGGCTCGCAGTTTGGGCTCGAAGTCACCTTCATCCCGCAGGATGCACCTCGCGGCTTGGCCCACGCGGTGCTGACGGCCGAGGAGTTTATCGGCGACAGCGCCTTCTGCATGTACCTCGGCGACAACCTCTTGCGCGATGGCGTCGCCAGCGTCGTCGACAAGTTCCGTGAGGGCTCTGCCGACGCGATGATCCTGCTTCAGCACGTGCCGAACCCGTCGGAGTACGGTGTCGCCGAGCTCGAAGACGGCAAGGTCAAGCTCCTCGTCGAGAAGCCGAAAGAGCCGAAGAGCGACCTCGCGCTCGTCGGCGTCTACCTCTTTACGACTCCGATCTTCGCTGCCGCCAAAGCGCTCGAGCCCTCGTGGCGCGGCGAGTACGAAATTACCGACGCAATCCAAGGTATGGTCGACGGTGGCCATAGCGTCGAGCCGCACATCGTGACCGGCTGGTGGAAGGACACGGGGCAGCTCGTCGACATGCTTGAGGCCAATCGTCTCGTGCTCGATGCGATCGACACGGATATTCAGGGCGAGGTGATCGACAGCAAGATCGAGGGCCGCGTGATCATCCAAGCCGGTGCGACCGTCGAGCGCTGCCACATTCGTGGCCCGGTCGTGATTTGCGCCGGCGCCACGGTGCGCGATGCGTACATCGGCCCGTACAGCGCGATCTCGGAGGACGCCCACGTCGAGCGCGCCGAGATCGAGCACGCGATCCTGCTCGAGCGTTCCAGCATCATTGGCATCGAGACCCGCATCGAGGACTCGCTGATCGGTGCCGACTGCGTGATCACACGCTCCGATGCGATCCGCTCGGCCAACCGCCTGCTCGTCGGCGATGGCTCGCGCATCGAGATCCTGTGAGCCCGACCCCTCAGACGACACCAATCGACGGTGCGCTCGTCGTACCGTTGACGCGCCACGAGGACTCACGCGGCTGGTTTCTCGAGGCCCGAAAGGAGTCGTGGTTTCGCGAGCTCGGTGGCAAGCCCAGCATGCAGACGAACATCGTCTACTCCAAGCAGGGCGTCATCCGAGGTCTCCACTACCACGAGCTTGGCCAGGACGACCTCTTCTTCTGTGCCCAGGGAATGGTCCGCGTCGTCTTGTTCGATCGGCGCGAGGGCTCGCCCACCGAGGGTGTCGCCTGGAGCATCGACATTGGCGAAGACAATCCCGCTGCGGTCTATGTGCCGGGCCGGACTGCCCACGGCTACGAGTCGCTGACCGATTGCCTGTTCTGTTACCACGTCACGCACGAGTACAACCCGGATGACGAGAACACGTTTCCGTGGAATGACGAACGCGTCAAGCACCTCTGGACGACGGACACTCCGATCCTCTCCGCCCGGGACGTGCTGGACGGATGACGGTGCTGGTGACCGGCGCGGGGGGCCAGCTGGGCCGAGCCGCGCTACGCGAACTCGGTGCCGACGGCATCGGCCTGCGCCACGCCGATCTGGATGTGACCGACGCCGCCGCCGTGCTGGCCGCTGCCCAGCAGCATCAGCCAACGCTGATCCTGCATGCGGCCGCCTGGACGGATGTCGATGGCGCCGAGACCGATCGCGACGGTGCCTATCGCGCCAACGTGCTCGCCAATCGTCATGTCGCCGAGGCCGCCAAGGCCGTCGGAGCACGGCTCGTGACACTCTCGACCGACTTCGTCTTCGACGGGCGCAAGCGCGAGCCCTACGTCGAATCGGATGCGACTGGCCCGATCTCGTACTACGGCGAAACCAAGTTGCTGGGCGAGCAGGCCGCGCTCGAGGCCTATCCCGAAGGCACCTGGGTGGTGCGCACCGCGTGGGTCTACGACGAACAGGGCAGCAACTTTCCACGGCTGATCATGCGCCTTTCAGAGACCCGCGACGTCCTGCGTGTCGTCGAGGACCAAGTCGGGAGCCCCACCTACGCCGGCCACCTCGCGCCCCTGCTGCTGGGCCTCACCAACGTCGTCCCGGCCGGCATCCATCACATCGCAGGCACGGGTGCCGTGACCCGACTCGAATGGGCCGAGGCCGTGCTCGCCGCGGCTGGCCGAACGACCGTCGTCGAGGGTGCCACGAGCGACGAGTTTCCGACCCCCGCCGAGCGCCCCGCCTACTCCGCCTTGGGCTCCGAACGAGCCGAGACACCGGTCCTGCCGCCATGGCGCGCAGGCGTGGCGGCGTGTATGGCAGGCTACGTCGCATGAAGCGCGTTCTCGTCTCTGGTGGCTGCGGGTTTATCGGCTCGCACCTCGTCCGTCGGCTACTGCGCGAGCACTCCGACCTGCACGTCGTCAACATCGATCTGCTGACCTACGCGGGGCGCCCCGAGAACGTCGCCGACCTGGCCGACAACCCGCGCTACACGTTTGTGCACGGTGATATCGCGAGCGTCGAAGACGTTGCACGCGCGGCTGAGGGCTGCGACGGCATCATCAACGTCGCTGCCGAGAGCCATGTCGATCGCTCGATCATGGGCGGCGACGAGTTCGTCACAACGAACGTCTTTGGCACCAAGCGCCTGCTGGACTATGCCCGCACGCACGAGCTGCGCTACCTGCAGGTCTCGACCGATGAGGTCTACGGCGACGTCGATCCGCCGCACCGCTCGCTGGAGGGCGACCCGCTGCACGGCTCGAGCCCTTACGCCGCCTCGAAGGCCGCCGGCGATCTGCTCGTGCTCTCATACGCGCGGACGTTTGGCCTCAACGCCTCGATTACCCGCGGCTCGAACACCTACGGCCCGTACCAGTTCCCCGAGAAGCTGATCCCCCTGTTTACGACCAACGCCTTCGACGGCAAGGACCTGCCGCTCTATGGCGACGGCATGCAGGTGCGCGAGATGCTGTTCGTCGAAGACCACTGCTCGGCGATCGATCTCGTCTTCTTTTCCGGTGTGGCAGGCGAGGTCTACAACGTCGGTGCCGAGCACGAGGTGCCGAACATCGAGACGGCCCACAAGATCATCGAGCTGACAGGAGCCGATCCGGCCACGCTGAAGCGCGTCGCCGACCGACCAGGCCACGACCGTCGCTAC
This sequence comes from Bifidobacterium breve, assembly GCA_945861955.1. Taxonomy (GTDB): domain Bacteria; phylum Actinomycetota; class Thermoleophilia; order Gaiellales; family F1-60-MAGs149; genus F1-60-MAGs149. The sequence continues at coordinate 901 of CAMAWJ010000064.1, read as the reverse complement.
GCACTCGACTGTTCCAAGCTGCGGGGCATCGGCTGGGACCGCACAACCGACTTCGACACGGGCCTCGCCCTGACGGTCGACTGGTTTCGCGATAACCGTCCCTGGTGGGAGGCCATCAAGAACGGCGAGGCCTTCGCCGACTACTCCGCCAAGAACTACGGCACCCGCAGCTAGCCGTGCGGGTACTCGTCGCCCGCTGCTCAATCGGCTACTCGGGGCGACTCACCACGCGCCTGGCTTCTGGCGATCGCATCGTCATCTTCAAGGACGACGGGTCGGTCTGCGTCCACGGCCCCAAGGGCTTTAAGCCGATCAACTACATGTCGGGCCCGACCGTGCTCGAGGAGGTTGCTGGGCTGATCACCATCCGTCGTCCCGCGACGGGAGAGACGCTGATGATCGAGGTCGAGGACGTGATCGCCGACAGCACGCACGCCCTCGAAGACACCGCCTCGCTCGAACGTGAAGGCCGCGAACTCGAACTCCATGCGCTGCTCGAACGCTCGCCCGACCTAATCGAGGAGGGCATCGAGGTGCTGGAGCGCGAGCACATCACCGACGTCGGCCCCGTCGACTTTATCTGCAAAGACACCGAGGGCCGCATTGTGCTCGTCGAAGTTAAGCGCGTCAAGGCCGTCGCGGCTGCCGTCGAACAGGTCGTGCGCTACCGCGAACACGTCGAGAAGGACGCCACCTTTGCTGGCGCCCGCGCCATCGTGCTGGCCCCCGAGTTCGCCCCCCAGGCACGCAACCTCGCCGAGCGGCGCAACGTGGAGTGTGTGACCCTCGACGTCGCAGCCCTCTACGCAGGCACGGAACCCGACCCGCAACTGTTCTGAGGGGGACACCACAAACCCCGGTCTGTCATGTCCTCGGGCGGTCCATTCGCTGTGGCTGGGCG
>CAMAWJ010000063.1 GCA_945861955.1 Bifidobacterium breve | reverse complement strand
GCGTACCCGACTCCGACAGGTAATTTTGTGGTGACGGAGCAGATCGAAAATCCGACGTGGACGCCCCCAAATTCGCCGTGGGCTGCCGGTCTCGAGCCGGTTCCGCCTGGGGCCAACAACCCTCTGGGCACCCGCTGGATCGGGACGTCAGCACCCTTGGTGGGCATCCACGGCACACCATCGAGTTGGTCGATCGGTACGGCGGCTTCGCACGGCTGCATTCGGATGCACATGTCTGACGTCGAAGACCTCTTCGAGCGCGTCACCGTCGGCATGCCGGTGGAGATCAAGCCCTAGCGGCGCAGATTTCGCGTGTAGCCCAACGGGTACACACGACAGGCGGACACCACAAGTGCGCACTTGTCATGTCCGCACTCCCTCGCCAATCGTTGTTGGCCTCAGGCGAGGTGGTCCCAGCCGCGCAGCGCATCGTTGGCGCCTTCGCCAGAGAAGCGCACGCTCGCAGGCCCTTCCGCAACGTGCCCGATCACGGTGAGCGGGATACCACAGCGTTCGACATCCTTGGCTGCGAGCGCCATCACGAGCTCGTAGTCCTCGCCGCCCGTCGCCGCCAAGACGCCTGGGGCGAGCCCGAGCGCACGTGCGATTGGTGGCGTGTCGTCGTGCAGCGGCAGCGCATCGAGATCGACGTGGAGTTGTACACCACTGCGTCGAGCGAGTCGGCGCAGGTCGGTGGCGATGCCGTCAGAGACGTCCATCATCGCGTGGACGAAGGGGGCCAGCGCCTGGCCCTCAACGAGCCGCGGATGCGGGCGGCGATGGCGCTCAATCGATTCGATCGCGCCCGGTAGGTCGCGGAGTGCGGGGTCGCGCAAGACGGCGAGCCCCGCGGCCGACTCGCCGAGCGTGCCCGTGACGGCAATCACGTCGCCCGGCTGTGCGCCCACCCGGCCGGGTGGTGGTGTCGCTGCGCGGCCGATCACACTGACCGAGACGGAGAGGCCCGAGCCACGTGCCACATCGCCACCCACGACGGGACACCCGTAGGTGCGAGCGCAGGCACCAAGCCCGGTGTAGATCGGCTCGGCGTCGGCCGCATCGCCCTCGCCGAGGATTAACGAGACGAGCGCGCCAATCGGCAACGCTCCCATTGCGGCGAGGTCGGAGAGGTTGACGGCAAGCGCCTTCCAGCCGACGTCGTACGGCGAGGAGAAATCGCGTCGAAAGTGCACGCCATCAACCTGTGGATCGACGGTCCAGACGAGGTCGGGAGCCAACACGGCTGCGTCGTCGCCAATGCCCTGCAGGATCTCTGGCGACGAGCCGTCAACGAGCGTGGCGAGGTGTGCGATCAGCGCGTCCTCGTCCGCGTACGTCGTTCCCTCTCCCCATCCAACCTGCTCTGGCATTGCCGTCCCGTCGTCTCGTTTCCCAAGCGGATGGTACCCTGATCGCGCGGCTTGGAACCATCTGATGAGCGAATTACATCTCCCCACCAGTGTTGTCTACCCCGGCTCGGCCGGGTCGTACACCTCTGAGGCAGCCGAGCGCCTGTACCCCGCGATCGAGGCGACCTCGGCAGGATCGTTTGCCGACGTCTTAACCGCGGTGCGCGACGGTTCGGCCGAGGTTGGCGTCTTGCCGATCGAGAACACGCTGGCCGGCATCGTTGCTGATACGTGCAACCTGATCGCTGATGGCACGCTGCCGATCGTCGCGGAGACGATCATCCACATTCCTCATTGCCTCGCTGGTCTGCCTGGCTCGACCACTGCCGGCGTGGTCCGGATCCACTCACACCCAGTCGCCTTGGCTCAGTGCCGCGTGTTTCTGGATCGTGGCTTCGAGGAGATTGGTGCGTCCACGACCGCTGATGCCGCGCGCATCGTGGCCGAGCACGGCGATCCAACCTGGGCCGCGATTGCCTCGCCTGCGGCAGCGCGACGCTACGGATTGGAGATTCTCGAGAGCGACATCTCGGACCATCCAGAGAACATGACGCGCTTTGTCGCGATTGCCCGCACGCCACTCGCCTACACGGAGGGTGTCGCTTGGAAGACCGCGTTACGCCTCGTCACGGGCCACCAGCCAGGCGCGTTGCACGATGCGATTGAGCCGCTGCGGTACCACAAGGTCAACATGGTGTCGTTGCATTCGCGCCCGATCCCTGGTGAACCCTGGCGCTACCAATTCTTGATCGACATTGAGGGCCATCATGACGATCCGGCGATCATTCGCGCCCTCGACGATGTTCGTAGCCGCTCGGCCGTGCTTATCTGCTTGGGGTCGTTTCTGGCCGCCGAGCATCCCGACGCACCGTGAGCGACCGCGCGGGTTGGGACGCGGCGCTCTCGTTTGGCGCGCCACCACACGACGACCGCCTGGTCTTTCGTGGCGAGCAGCCTGCCGTTGCCGGCCAGCCCGAGCCGCTCCCCACCGGCTTGCCGCCTGCGCTCGTGGCCGCGTTGGAGCGCACGGGTGTCACGCACCTCTGGTCGCACCAGGCCGAGGCGATTGCGCTGGCTCGGGAGGGCCGGCATGTGGGCATCACCTCGGGCACGGCCAGCGGCAAGACCCTCGCCTATACCGTGCCGGTGCTCGAGACGCTGCTGACCGAGTCGCACACGCGCGCGCTCTATCTCGCACCAACGAAGGCGCTCGCGCAGGACCAGGCCCGCCGCCTGCACGCGCTCGGCCTTGGTCGCGACCTGCGGGTGTCGTTGGTCGATGGAGATACGGATACCGCGAGTCGCCGCCGTGCTCGCGTCGAGTCGAATCTCGTCCTCAGCAATCCCGACATGGTCCACATCGGAATCTGCCCGCACCATCAGCGGTGGGATGAGTGGCTGTCGGGCCTCAGCGCGATCATCCTCGACGAGGCCCACGTCTATCGCGGCGTCTTTGGCAGCCATGTCGCGCATGTGATTCGACGCCTCCGTCGCTGCGCTGCGCTCTACGGCGCCTCGCCTCAACTGCTGCTCGCGTCTGCCACCGTCGGCAATCCCGCCGAGGCGTTTGGGCAACTGACGGGCTGCTCAATCTCGATCGTCGATGCCGACGGTGCACCCTCGCCGGGCCGCGATGTCGCGCTCTGGAATCCGAGCCTGCTCGACGAGGCCACGGGGCGACGCGCCTCGCGGATCCAAGAGGCGGTCGGCCTCGTCGCTCAACTCGTGATCGACGACCAGCGCGTGATTTGCTTTGCCCCAGGCCGGCAGATGGTCGAATTGATCCTGCGGGGAGTGCGCGACGAATTGACGCGCCGCGCACCCGTGCTGATCGACCGCGTCGAACCGTATCGGGCTGGCTATACGCCCGAGGTACGCCGCCAGATCGAGGCGCGGCTTGCCAGTGGAGCTTTGCGAGCCGTCATCGCGACCAACGCCCTCGAGCTCGGCATCGACATCGGCGAGCTCGATTGTGCAGTCGTGGTGGGCTTTCCTGGCTCGGTCGCATCGCTCCGCCAGGAGTGGGGTCGTGCCGGGCGGCGGCAACGTGGACTCGGCCTCTTAGTGCTGGGCGACGATGCACTCGACCAGTGGTTTGCCCGGCATCCCGAGGCCCTGATGGCACGTCCGGTCGAGGCGATTGCGCTCGATCCCAACAACCCCGAGATCCGCCTTGCCCACTTGGCCTGCGCCGCCGCTGAGGCGGCCGTCGGACCGCGCGACGAGAGCATCCTAGGCGTCCACGTGACGGAAGATGCCGACGCCCTCATCCACGTGAGCCCCGACGACTTTGCGATGACGGCTGCGGGTCTCATCTGGACCGGCGTCGACGACCCCGCCTCGCGCGTGTCACTGCGCAGTTCGGGCAATCAGGCGGTCACGATCATCGAGAGCGAGTCGGGTGCCGTGTTGGGCGATGTCGAACAAGACCGAGCTCCCCTCACCGTGCACCCAGGCGCCGTGCACCTCAACTTTGGTGAGCGCTACCTCGTCACCGAGCTCGATTTGGAGCATGGCCAGGCGATCGTCGAGCCATTTCGCGGCGATTGGTTTACCGTCGCGCGCGCCGAATCGCAGATTCGCCTCCTCGATTCCATTCACGACGATTGGCTCGGCAATTGGCGCGTCCATCTCGGCGAGGCGGAGGTGACGACACAGGTCGTCGCGTTTCAACGTCGCCGCGTCGACGACCTCTCCGTGATCGACCAACGCCCGCTCGATCTACCCCCGCGCGAGTACCGCACGGCTGCCCTCTGGTGCGTGCGACCCCCAACCGACGACGAGCCATCGCTCGGTGGTCTCCACGCGATCGAGCACCTGCTCGCTGCCGCCCTACCGCTCGCCGTCCCCTGCGACAGCGGCGATCTCGCCGGCCTCTCGCTGCAACTCCACCCCGACACGAGCCTGCCAACAATCATCCTGCACGAGACGCGCGCGGGTGGTGCGGGCATTCTGCGCACCGCCTTCGCCGCGCTGCCCCGCATCGCCGAGGCCGCCCAATCAATCGTCACCGACTGCCCGTGCGAGTCGGGCTGCCCGGCTTGCATTCAGAGCTTCGGCTGCCCGAGCCTCAACGAGCCGCTCGACAAGCGGATGGCACTCGTGCTGCTCGGTGAACTCGTGGGCTAAACAGGTCAATTAGGTTAAGCGGAGCGGCTACCAGGCCCCAGCCCACGACTCGCGCCGCGGATCGGCCCAGGCCGAGACGAGACCCGTGGTGAGGTCGATCTCGGAGGCGCAGATGCTGCCGAAGAGGCTGTCACCGGGCTCCTCGTCGACGACCTCGTGGCCAAGGTCGACCAAAGCTGCGCGCAATGTGGGATCGATGTCGTTTTCGACGTGGAGGCGGTCGTCGACGACACGCCAGCGCGGGCGCTCGGTGGCGTCCGTCAGGTCGGTATCCTCGTCGAGGTGCGCTAGGACAACCTGTAGGAGCGCCTGCACCTGGCCATCGGCGCTCGGCGTGGAGATGCCGACAATGCGCTGGCCATCGATGATCATCGCCGGGGCAAGGGTGTGGACCGGTCGCTTGCCGCCCGCGGGAGCGTTTGGCGACTCGGGGTCGCGCGAGAACGAGAGCAGGCGATCGTTGACGAAGAAGCCGCCCTCTGCCACCCACGTTGCGCAGCCAAAGGAGTCGAAGACGCTGATCAGCATCGAAACGACGTTGCCATCGCGATCCGCGACCGTGACCGACGTCGTGTGGTTGTAGCCCTTGGCGTGGTCGACACAGCTCGC
>CAMAWJ010000062.1 GCA_945861955.1 Bifidobacterium breve | reverse complement strand
CGCCCGATACGGAACAATAGGAATGACGCCGCGATCAGCGGCGTTTGATCTGGTACGACCACACGTTCAAGCAGAGGACTCGGCATGGCAGACGACGGAATTCATGAGCTCGCAATCATCGGTGGCGGACCGGCCGGCTACACGGCTGCGCTGTACGCCGCGCGTGGCGCCCTCTCGCCCGTTGTAATCGAGGGCTACGCCGCTGGCGGCCAGCTGATGATCACCTCCGATGTCGACAACTTTCCTGGCTTTCAGGACGGTATTATGGGTCCTGAGTTGATGCAGCAGATGCGCGCGCAGGCCGAGCGTTTCGGTGCCGTGATGCGCACCGAGGACGTCACTGAGGTGCGTTTATCGGACGATCCGATGTCGAAGCCCCACGAGTTGCAGATTGGCTCCGATGTTGTACGCACACGCACCGTCGTCGTCGCGACGGGCGCAACCGCACGCCAGATCGGGCTCGACTCCGAGGTGCGTCTCCAAGGCCGAGGCGTTTCGTACTGCGCCGTCTGTGATGGTGCGTTCTTCCGCGAGCAACACGTCGTGATCGTCGGTGGTGGCGACTCGGCAATGGAGGAGGCCACCTTCCTGACGAAGTTCGCCTCGAAGGTGACGATCGTGCATCGCCGCGATGAGCTCCGCGCCTCGAAGGTCATGCAGGAGCGAGCGCGCGCCAACGCGAAAATCGAGTGGGAGCTTGGCTACGTTGTCGAAGAGGTGCTCGGCGAAGACGCCGTCAGTGGCCTGCTACTCCGCGAGACCGATGGCACCGCCACGAAGGAGCTCCCGTGCACCGGGCTCTTCGTTGCGATTGGGCACGACCCGACAACCGCGCTGTTTCAGGGGGTGCTCGACATGGATAGCAACGGCTACCTCGTCCAGCAGCCTGGCTCGACCGCCACGCGTGTACCCGGAGTCTTCGCCGCTGGCGACGTCGCCGACCACGTCTACAGGCAGGCTGTAACAGCGGCCGGTAATGGCTGCATGGCTGCACTCGACGCCGAGCGCTGGCTCGCCGAACAGGTCTAGGCAGACCGGCGCCGTGCCGTATTTCATCTGTCCTAACTGCCAAAATCGTTCCTTCGACGAGGACGGTCGCGAGGGCCTGTCGCACCAGGCTCGTGGCTGCCACGAATGTGGCTTCGGCTTTGTGTTCCAGCTGCTTGAGGACTACTTTCCTCGCCCAGGCGCGGGCTTTGCCGTCTGCGACAGTGAGGCGCGTGTGATCGCGGCCGGTAAGGGACTCTTTGAGGTGACCGGCCGGTTGGAGCAGACACTGATTGGCCAAGACGTCCGCACGGCACTCGCAATGACGTTTGCCGAAGGCGAAGATCCCGTTGGCACCGCACTCGAATGGGGCGTGCGACAGCTCGATAAACATGCCTCGTTACAGCATGGGGCTGGCATCGATAAGCAGGTGATCTGCGACCTGTTCCCCGCTTATGACGACGATGGCGGACTGCTCGTCGTAGTGACGCCCGCCACCAGCTGACGCGCCTCGGCACGCTGTCGCTCGACGATCGCCTGTAATCGATGAATCGCCGCAAGGTCTGCGACCCGCTCGCCGACGCTGCGCATGATTGTGCTCGCTACCGGTGCTGTCAACAGGAGACCCAGCGCCTCGAGTCGCTCAACATCGCGCGCCGAAAGCGACGGGCGGGCAGCCGATTCGAGCTCCCACCAGGCCTCGCGCAGGCGCGCATCCGCCAGATCGTCGGCAGCGCGCTCGACGTGGCGGGCAAGACGTTCGGCGTAGAGCTCAATGTCGAGGCGATCCATACCTCGATCCTGCCACGGCTTTACGCGGAGTGGGCGCGCGAGGGGCGCGCGGTTTGCCGCCGCTCTTGCAAGCCGGTTGGACAGAGGTCAAACAAGACGCAGCGATCACAGTACGCCTTGCGCGAGGTGCAGACCGCTCGTCCGTGGGCAATCAACAGGTGCGTCCAGTCAGTCCACTCTTTGCACGGCACGATCTGCATCAGTTCGCGCTCTGCCTTGACGGGCTCGACCGTGTCGGTCAACCCGAGGCGGAGCGACAGGCGCGAAGCATGCGTGTCGACCGCAATGCCCTCAGCCACGCCGTAGGCATTACCGAGCACGACGTTGGCGGTCTTGCGACCCGCGCCAGGTACCGCTTTGAGTTCGCGCATAGTGCGCGGGACCTCGCCCCCATGCTCGTGCAGGATGCAGCGCGCAGCGCCAATCAGCGACTTGGCCTTGTTCCGAAAGAAGCCTGTTGAGTGGATCGCTTCCTCGACATCGCTGAGGTCGGCGCCCGCAAAGGCCTCCGGCGTCGGAAAACGCTCGAAGAGTGGCGGCGTGACGAGATTGACGCGATCGTCCGTGCACTGCGCCGAAAGGATCGTCGCAACGAGCAACTCCCAGGGTGTCCGAAAGGTCAGCGAACACTTGGCGTCGGGATACTCCGCCCGCAGGCGCCGAACGATCGCCCGCGCCCGCGCGGAGGGCTCACTGATCCGCGTGACTCTAGCCATGCTGCCCCGGCAAGTCGGTGCCGGCACAGAGCAGGCCCAACGCCGGACAGCTCTCGCACATCAGTTTCGACGGCGTTGGCTGCCATGGGCCTGCCAGCGCTGCCTGCACACGGGCTTCGAGCCCCGCGCGCAACTGCTCTTGCTGGGAGGCCTCAAACACGCGCGTGGCTAGGTGTGATGCCGCCAGATCATCGCCAATCCACTGGTAGGCAACCTCGACCGAGGCGTGGCCCGCTTCGAGCCCCGCAAGTGCGTAGAGTTCCTCTTGGATTGTGTAGCCATGGTCGCGGCGTTCGTCCGGCGTCTCGCCCTTCAGTCCGCCGACCTTGATATCACCGATCACCAAGCAGTCACCATCGTGCGCACTCAGATCGAAGGCGCCCGTGACGGTCACACCACCAAGCAGGAGTAAAAACGGCTGCTCGTGCCGAACATCCGTGAGCGCCGCGAACCGGGCCTGCAGAGGCGACGTGTTCCACCGCTCCAGCGCTGCTCGAGCCTCAGCCTGCTCGGCAACCGTGGCAGCTGGCTCGATCTCGAGCAGCAGAGCGCCAGCATCGCTGTTTGCCCCCAATTCGATCGCCTCATGGACGGCCTTGCCGACGGGCGCAGCACCACCAGCCTGTGCGCTCGGCAGGCCGAGCATCCGCTGGGCATGGAAGCGGTAGCCACAACGGTCGAAGAGATCGAGCGACGAGTAGGAGAGCGACGGTACGACCCAGGCATCGGCCTGCCCCAAAGGTCGAAGCGGTGGCAATTCGCTGCCCGTCTCGCCCGTGATCGTGCCGACGGCATCCACGTCGAAGGCCAACTGTGGACCACCGTCGTCGAGCACGTACTCGACCGTGTCATCGTGAATTGCCGGCGGCAACGGGGGAGCCACCGAAACATCGCTGACGAGGATGCCGACGTGGGCCTCATCGAGCTCGAGCACTCGTTCGCCAAGAGCGGCGTCGTCATCGATCAGTCCCAGCAGCCACTCGAGCGTCGTGCCGGTCGACAATTTTGGTCCCCGTGCGCCAGAAATGATTAGGTGATCTCGCGCACGCGTGCAGGCCACGTAGGCGATTCGATGTGACTCACGCTCACCGGCGTCTGCAACCGCCACAAACGCCGCACTCAATGCTCGGGTCGAGCACATCTCATTCGTCGAAGCCGGCACCTTCGCGGCCGGCACACCCTCCGGTGGCACGATCGCCAGCCGCGTCTGCGCAGGAGTCTTCGATGCTGTGTCTGCGAAGACGACTATCGGAAACTCAAGGCCTTTTGCCTGATGGACGCTGAGTAGACGAATCGCGGCGGCGCCCTCGGACGCGATCACCCCTTCGGTCTTCAGCTCTCCATCGAGCCGGCCCGACTCAATCGCCCGTACGAAGCCCGGAATGTCGCAGCCCTGCGCAGCGTCAAAGGCGTGTGCAACCCGCCGCAACTTCTCCAGATTGGCCATCCGCTCGGCCCCGTCAGGCATTGCGAGCATCGCTAGGTCGTAGCGCGTCTCAGCAATAATCGCAGCGACCAGATCGCCAAGTGCTAACCGCCCAACCTCACTCCGCAGGCGCGCAATCGCATCGCGCAGCGTGACGGCACGTGCAAGGTCATCCTCCTTGAGGCCAATCGGTCCGAGATTGTCGAGCGCATCGACGAACTCCCACTCCACGGCCTCTCGCATCAGGGCAAGGCCATCGTTGGAGACACCAGCGAACGGCGAGGCGAGGCACGCCAACAGGGCGAGGTCGTCGTAGCGATTCCACAACACACGCAACATCGCCAACACGTCGCCAACCGGCTGGCGCTGCAGAAAGCCGCGACCTGTCGACGAGACGGTAGAAAGCCCCTCGGCACGCAGCGCAGACTCGTAGACCGTAGCCCGCGTACCCGCACGGAAGACGACTGCAATGTCAGCCTCCCGGCAGACACCACGATCGACCAGATCACGCAGCCGTCGAGCCACCAGCGTCGCCTCGACCTCGCGCCCGCTATCGAGATCGTCACCGACGCCGATCAGCAGCTCGACCGGCAGGCCCTGACCTGCGCTCTCGTACGTGCGAAACGGAGTCAGCGGACGGTGCGTAAAGCGCTCTTCGCGCGAGAAGATCGCATTGATGGCGGCGATCACGGGTGGCGTCGAACGGCGATTCTCGTGCAGCGACACCACTTCGATCGTCTGATCCGCCACAGCCGTCTCGCGCTCGCCGCGAAAGACCTCAACCTCTGCGCCACGAAATCCATAGATCGCCTGCTGCTCATCGCCGACCGCCAAGAGCGGCGTGCCAGGCGCTCGCACGAGGCGAATGATGGCGTTCTGCAGACTGTCGGTATCCTGAAACTCGTCGACCATCACCTCACGAAAGCGCTCCTGCAGCGTGGCTCGCACATCTGCATGCGTCTCAAGTAGCTGCCGAACCCGTAGTTGGAGGTCATCGTTATCGACGGCACCGACCTCAGCTTTCGCCGCCGCATAGGCGTCCGAAAAACCATCGAGCAAGGCCTGCAGCGGCGCCTGAAATTCGCCGACCAGTACGTCGCGCGCCTGCAACTCGACCTCCGCAATGAGTGCCTTGTAGGCAGCATCGCCGAGCGTGTAGAGCTTGAGATCTGCCAATTCGATCGGCTCTGGCTTTCGTTCGAGCAAGTCGAGCAGATCAAGCGCTGCCTGCCGACGTTTGACAGCCTGGTCAGAATCGGTGCCTGCAGTCGAAACCACGAGAGCCTCGGGAACGAGCTCGGCGATCGCTGCCTCGAGCTCGTGGACCGTCGCCGTGCCACTCG
>CAMAWJ010000061.1 GCA_945861955.1 Bifidobacterium breve | reverse complement strand
CTGACGAGCAGCGAGCCGATCGCGCCCGCACGCTGTGCGAGCCGCGAGCCGCCAGCGCTCTCTGGCTGACGATGATAGTTCGCATTAGAGCGCTCGACTGTGCGACGAACAAGGCGGTGAATCAGCCGCACTGTCACGATCTGCAGCGCGACGGCCACGATGATCACAATCAGGATGCGCAGCGGCGTCCCCACGAGGAGTTCGCCGAGGTCTTGCTCGATCTGCACTGCAAAGACAGTGCTCGGCATCAGGCGCTACCGAACGTGATGATGCTGCGAATGCCGTCCTGTCGCTCCATCAATTCGAAACCGTGGTTGACCTCATCGAGCGTGATGCGATGCGACAGCATCGACTCGACATCGATGTCGCCGTTGAGCCAGTGGTCGACGAGCAGCGGCACCTGGGTGCGGCCCTTGACGCCGCCAAACGACGAGCCGGTCACACGACGGCCAGTGATCAAAAAGCGCGGCACGATCTCGAGTACCTCACCCTTGCCGGCCACACCACACATCGTGGCGAGACCCCACGCCTCGCGTGCGCACTCGACGGCCTGGCGCATGACGTTGACGTTGCCGGTCGCCTCGAAGGTGTAGTCGGCGCCATAGCCACCCGTCTGCTCCTTGATCCAATCGACGGTATCGGGGCCGGCGAGCCGTGTCTCGGTCGCGCCGTGGTGACGTGCGTCCGCGAGTCGTCCCTCAGCGAGATCGATCGCGATGATGCGCTCGGCACCCGCCAGCCGTGCGCCAATGACGGCACCGAGACCGACGAGACCACAACCAAAGACAACGGCCGTCGAACCCCGCTCGACCTGTGCGGTATAGAGCGCTGCGCCGATGCCGGTCGAGAGTCCACAGGCAAACGGAGCACAGCCATCGAGCGGTGCCTCTGGACTCACCTTGGCGAGCGCGATCTCGGGCATCACGGTGTGCTCGGCGAACGTCGAGGTGCCCATGAAGTGCCGCATCGGCTCGCCATTACGCGACAGGCGCGCGGTGCCATCGGGGAGATAGCCAAGCCCCTGCTGCTCGCGGATGGTGATGCAGCGGTTCGTGCGACCACTCTTGCACTGGATGCACTCGCCGCACTCGGGTGCGAACAGAGTGATCACGTGATCGCCCGGCTTGACGAGCGTGACGCCCTCACCGATCTTCTCGACGACGCCCGCGCCCTCGTGCCCCAGCACGCACGGCGCATAGCCCGTCGGGTCGGCGCCCGATGCCGTGTACAGGTCTGTGTGACAGACACCACAGGCCTCGATCCGCACGAGCACCTCGCCTGCCTTCGGCTCCGCCAGATCCACCTCCTGCACGACGAGGGGCTGACCAAACTCTTCCAAGACTGCGGCACGAATCTTCATGGCGAGAAGCGTAGGCGACGGGTGTCGGCTCTCGCCACGGTCTTGACACAACGGCATCTGCGAGCTCAGCGTCGCCTCGTTAAGTCGTCTGCAGTCGGTACCCTGTGAGCATGGTCTTCGACCAACGGCTCCTTACCTATCTCCAACTCGCCGCGCTCGCTGTCGCGATCGGTGTTGCTGGCTATTTGGCGTATCTCAAGTACACCAACGGCATTCCGCCCTGCACCATCGGTGGCGGCTGTGCGGCTGCGTTGTACTCCAAGTGGGGCTATCTCGGAGGGATCCCCCTCGCCTATATCGGACTGACAGCCGCCATCGTCTTGCTGCTCGCCACCCCGTGGCGCGGCGACATCGTGCGAGTCATCAGCCTGATGTTGTTCTTCATTGGCGCGCTCTTCACGATCTACCTGCGTTACGTCGAGCAGGCGCACTTCGACGGCAACGTCTGCGCCTGGTGCGTGGCGTTTATGGCCGCCTGGTGGGTCGCCGGCGCCTGCGAACTGCTGCGCCTCGTGCGCCCCGTTTCGTCCGACGCGTAAGGCGATCAACACTTCGACCGACTCTTCTGCTGACACACAACAGAAGGAAGGTCGCGATGCAACCGAAACCCGCCGAAGAGATCCCCACCACCCTCCCCCTCGACCTCCGCACCGGCGCCGCCCAGATCCACGGCGGCATCACGATCATTCCGATCTTGGCTGCCGCACCCGCTCTTGCCGACTACATCACGCTCGGCACGGCGCAGCCCCTCGGCTTCACGATCGAAGAAGTTGACACGGCCGGGCACGTCCCCGAGCTGCTGGTCCACAACCCGCTCGACACCCAGGTGATGCTCTACGACGGCGAAGAGGTCGTCGGTGCGAAACAGAATCGCATGCTTGAGGCAACCATTCTCGTCGCCGCGGGGAGCACCCAGAAGATCCCCGTTGCCTGCGTTGAAGCCGGTCGCTGGGCGCGTGTTTCTGACGACTTCACAGCGTCTGATCGCGTCTCCCATCCGGAGAGCCGCCGCCGTAAGTCGTTCGATCTCGAAAGCGCGCCGCTCTCTCTCGGTGTGTCACAAGGCACGGTCTGGGACGAGATTGAGGAGCGCCTTGACGAGCGTTCGTTGCACTCCAGCACGCGCGCGCTTGCCGACGTGCACGCTGCGGAGCGGCCGCGGATCGATGCACTCGAAGCTGCGTTTCCACGCGTCGGAGACCAGTGTGGTGCGATCCTCGCGCTCGACGGAACGTTTTGTCTCGACTACGTCTCGCGTAGCGACGCTTGGGAAGCGCTGTGGCCGAAGATCCGCCGGGGCTACCTCCTCGACGGACTTCGTCATCTCGAAGACCTCCCCTCGTCGCCCGAGTTGATCGCTCGCTTCGTCGACAACGTCAGCCACGCGCCACGTACGCAGCGCCCATCGCCGGGCCTCGGCCTCGATCAGCGGCTGCACGGTCTGTCCGTGACTGGCTCGGGGTTGATGCTCGACGACGAGTTGCTGCAGCTCTCCGCCTTCTCGCGGAGTGGACAGAACGGTCACACCGATTCCGGTGACGTCATCATCCCCACGCGCGAGACCCGCATCAGACGGCCAAGCCGTCGACGTAACTAGCTCTAGCCCCTGCGTTCCGTCAGGCGATACCATCTATCCATCCATGCCTGCCTCGTACCCAGCGGACGCTTGATCCCGGCATGAAGGACGTACAGCGCGCACATGTCGACGAGATCTTCGCGGCCTATTTCGTCCAGAATCCGCCACTGACGCCCGGCGTCGCGTACGGCGTGGTCATGGACGGCGTGCTCGTCCATGCGGGTGGGCTGGGCACGCTCCACGTGGGCGAGCAGCACCAACCCGGCGCCGACAGCAGTTTTCGGATCGCCTCGATGACGAAGTCGTTTGTTGCGGCCACGCTACTGCTGCTACGCGACGAAGGAGCATTACGCCTAGACGACACAGCCGAGCAGTGGGTGCCAGAGCTCCAGGGACTACCCCTCGCCACAGGTGACAGTCGGCCACCGACCCTCCGCCAGTTGCTCTCGATGAACTCGGGCTACCCAGAGGATGACCCATGGGCCGACCGGCTCGAGTCGCTCAGCGACGACGAGTACACCGCATTGATGGGTGAGCCGAAGACCTTTGCTCGAACCTCTGGCATCGCCTTCGACTATTCGAACATCGGCTTCACGCTGCTCGGCCGCGTGATCCAAAACGTGACCGGCCAGCCGTATCGAGCTGTCGTGGCGGAGCGGATCATCGCGCCACTTGGTCTGCGCGATACCACCTGGAGTGAGGAAGGTGTTGACCCCACACGAATCGCCACCGGCTACGCACTTGTCGATGGCATGTGGATCGCCCAGCCGATCCAGAGCCCTGGAGCGTTCAGCGCACTCGGTGGCCTCTACTCGACGGTCGCCGACTTGGCGATCTGGGTCGCCGGTTTTGTCGACGCCTGGCCACCACGCGATGGCGACGACCAACATCCGTTGTCACGCGCATCGCGTCGCGAGATGCAACAGGTCGTCACCGCAATGCCGCTCCAACTTGGTGCCGGCGAGGGTCTATTACGCGCCCAGGCCCATGGTTATTGCCTTGGCCTGATGAGCGCCGAGGATCTCGCGACCGGCCGCACGATCGGTCATTCCGGGGGCTACCCGGGCTTCGGTTCTCGGATGACATGGCACCCCGCCAGTCGGATCGGCGTAATCGCACTCGCCAACGGTCGCTACGCCCGGCCCGGTGGGGCAGTCACCGACGCACTCGCCGCGCTCGTCGCCGAGGAGCCCCGTCGACTACGCGTTGAGCCTTTGCCGGTTGTTGCAGAGATCCAAGCGGCGATTAATGTGGCACTGATCTCAGGCGACTTCGCGGCGATCGAGCCGCTGCTGGCTTTCAATGTCGACCTTGACGAAACGCTAGACCGCCGCTCCTCACAGGTCGCGTCACTCGCCCCTACCCATGGAGCATTGACCCCCGAGGCCGACCTAACGGTGATGACACCGACGCAGGTTGGCTGGTGGTTGGCGGGCGAGCAGGGCCGTGTTGGTGTCGAAATCATGCTCAACCCAGAGCAGCCTCCCACGATTCAGAAGTTGGACCTCACCAGCGTGCTGCCCTCAACCCCAGAGCTTGACGATGCAGTTGCCGAAGCACTCGAAGTAGTCAAGCGTGGTACCGATCTATCGTCGTTATTGCTGCCAATCAGCAGTGCCTCGTGGGTTGCATGCGACGGAGCAAACACCGGAACGGTACGACTCGTCGGAGCGAAAGCCACCATTCGACTCATGATCGATCTTGCCGCGGAGCAGGTCGCGACCTTCGAGCCAGATGAGCGCTGGCCCACCTCGGCGTGATCAGCCGGAGATGCCTCTTGCCCGATAGACAGGGTATGAACAAACTCCACTTCATCCCACTGCTCGTCGCGGGCTCGCTCGCGATTAGTGCTGTTCCTGCCAGCGCCGCCCCTGCCGCGCTCGATGGCACGGTCGGACCCGGCTTCACGATGACCCTCACCAAGGGCGGCCAGAAAGTCACGTCGCTGAAGGCCGGCTCGTATACCTTCAAGGTCAACGATAAGTCCAACATTCACAACTACGTGCTGAATGGCCCCGGGGTCAAGAACAAGGAAATCACCAGCCTTTCCTATACGGGTTCGAAGAGCGCGACCGTCACGCTCAAAAAGGGCACGTACACGTACTACTGCACTCCGCACCCGACGATGAAGTACACGTTCACCGTCTCGTAGCCGTGAAGCGCCATCTCCGCTGAAACGCAGTGGCGCGTTCGAGGCGAGGCGACATTCTGGGCCCGGGCCCAGAATGTCGCCTTACAGACTGCGCTGGCAAACGCGCGATGGTGATGTACGGCCTGACGTTAGGCGCTGCCAGGCGCGCACACCATGCGCAACACTGAGCAGCAATTGCAAATGAGAGGCGA
>CAMAWJ010000060.1 GCA_945861955.1 Bifidobacterium breve | reverse complement strand
ATCCGAGTGGGCAGACGCGTCGTCTGCGTCCACAGCTGATCGTCACCCGAGGGTGCCAGCGACTCGCCGACGGAGGCCAACTCGAGCGCGCGAACCACGCGCCGCGTATCGGTCGGGGCGATCCGAGCCGCGGCGTCGGAGTCTTCTCTCGTGAGCCACGCGTGGGCTTCGACCGGTCCGAGTCGTGCGACCTCGGCTGCGATGCGGACGCGCTCGTCGGGGTCAACGTGTGGTGGAAACGACACCTCGGCGAGCGCCGCTCGTAGGTAGAGACCTGATCCACCAACCACGATTGGTGTTCGATCGCGCGCGAGGATCGAATCGATGGCTGCGTGAGCATCGGTCGCGAAGCGCGAGACGTCGTAGGAGACGGTTGGCTCGACGTGTCCGACCAGGTGGTGTGGAATGCCACCCTGCTCGTCAGGCGTTGGCTGGTTTGTCAGGCGTTCGAGTCCGCGGTAGATCTGCATCGAGTCGGCGGAGACGATCTCGCCCCCGATCGATTGTGCAAGGGCAACTGCAACCGCCGACTTGCCCGACGCGGTCGGTCCAAAGATCGCTACCACCGAGCGTTCCATCGCTAGACCGTGACGGCGCTGACGACCTGGCCGCGGAGTGTCTGTGAGGTCGAGTCTTCGATCCGAACCGACACGACGGTGCCGACGGGAGCGGCCGGAGTAAACAGCGTGGTCTTGTTGCCGCGCGTCTTGCCGCGGCAGATCTCGGGATCCTTCCGACTCGGCCCTTCGGACAGCACCTCTTGAATGCTCCCAATCAAGGCCGTGTTGCGGCGGGCGGCATGGTCCTGGACGAGATCGACCAGTCGTCCCAACCGCTCATGCTTCAGGTCGTCTGGCAACTGTTCGTCAAAGCCCGCGGCCTCGGTGCCATTGCGGGCCGAGTAGATAAAGGTGTAGGCATGGTCGAAAGCGGCCTCGTCATAGACCCGCAGCGTCTCCTGGAAGTCTTCCTCGGTCTCGCCGGGGAAGCCCACGATGATGTCTGTCGTCAAGGCGACGTCGGGCATCGCCTCGCGCACCCGCGCCACCAGTTCGAGGTAGCGCTCGGAGTCGTAGGTGCGACGCATGCGCTTGAGGATCCGCGACGAGCCCGACTGCAGCGGAAGGTGCAGCTGGTTGCAGACCGACGGCGACTCGGCCATTGCAGCGATCACATCTCCGCGCATGTCCTTCGGATGCGGGCTCATGAAGCGAATCCGATCGATGCCGTCGATGGCGTCGATTGCCCGCAAAAGTTCCGCGAAGGTGCAGCGCGCATCGGGCGCGAGGTCGCGACCGTAGGAGTTGACGTTCTGTCCCAGCAGAACGACCTCGGTGACACCCTCGCTGGCCAGCTGGTTGGCTTCGGCCAGAATCTCACGGACATTCCGAGACCGTTCGCGGCCCCGCACGCTCGGCACGATGCAATAGCTGCAGACTGAATTGCAGCCCATCGAGAGCTGAAGCCACGCCTGGTGGGACCGCTCGCGACGCTTTGGGAGGTCGGCGGCGAAGTCGTCAAAACTGCCGAATGCTCCACGCTCCGACGTAGCGTCGGCGTTCATCACGTCGCGCAGAGCGCCGATACGTCCGGGACCAACCGCAGCATCGACCCAGGGGAAGTCGCGAAAGATGTCGTCGCGCACCGACTCGGCCCAGCAGCCGGCCACGACGATCTGCAGGTCGGGCTCGCGCTCTTTCCGTCCGCGCGCCACATTGAGCGCTTGGATCAGCCGGTCATCGGCGCGCTCGCGGATCGTGCAGGTATTGAAGACCAGCACATTGGCCTGCTCGCTGTCTGGGGCCTCCCCCATGCCGGCCGCTTCGAGCATGCCCTTGATGCGCTCCGAGTCGTGCACGTTCATCTGACAGCCAAACGTGGTGACATGGAAGCGCTGCATCTTCGGTCCCCTAGTGGGCGAGCTCGCTCGTGCGCGATTCGCGGATCACCGTTACTTTGATCTGACCTGGGTATTCGAGCGAGTCCTCGATCTCGGCGGCGATTTCGCGGGCCAAGAGCGCCGCCATGTCGTCGCTGACCTCGCTGGGCTTGACCATCACGCGAACATCGCGACCGGCCTGCATCGCGAAGCAACGTTCGACGCCGGGATGACGCATGGCGATCTCTTCGAGCGCCTCGAGACGTTTGACGTACTGCTCGAGGCTCTCGCCGCGCGCACCAGGCCGGGCGGCAGAGATTGCGTCGGCGGCAATCACCAAGATCGCTTCAACAGAATTGGGCTCGACGTCATAGTGGTGGGCCTCAGCGGCGTGCGCGACCGCCTCGCTCTCGCCGTACTTGCGGCAGAACTGGCCCGAGATCACTGCATGAGGACCCTCGACCTCGTGGGTGACGGCCTTGCCGATGTCGTGGAGGAGCGCGGCGCGGCGAGCAACGCGTTCGTCGACCCCAAGCTCGATCGCCATGATCGCAGCGAGGTGTGAGCATTCGAGGGAATGCTTCAGCACGTTTTGGCCGTACGACGTGCGGTAGTTGAGACGACCGAGAATGGTCAGCAATTCTGGGTCGAGTCCGGGAACATTCGCTTCGAACGAAGCCTGCTCACCGGCCTCGCGGATCTTCTCCTCGATCTCTTCCTTGGCGGCGTAGTACGTCTCCTCGATACGGGCCGGATGGATCCGCCCGTCAGCGAGCAGGTTCTCGAGCGTGATGCGAGCAATCTCGCGGCGCACTCCGTCGAATGCCGACAGCACGACTGCGCCGGGCGTATCGTCGATGATCACATCGACGCCAGTGGCGGCTTCGAAGGCGCGGATGTTACGACCCTCGCGACCAATGATTCGACCTTTCAGATCGTCAGATGGCAACTGCACGGTCGAGACCGTGGTCGCGGCTGCGTAGCTAGAGGCCGTGCGTTGAATGCTGGTCGCGATGATCGAACGAGCCCGGCGATCACCGTCTTGCTTGGCCTCTTCCTCGATCCGCCGAACCAACTGTGCGGCGTCATGACGCGCAGTCTCTTCCACGCGGCTGAGTAGCTGCGCACGCGCCTCGTCGGAGGTCATTCCGCCGACGCGCTCGAGTTCGCGATCGGTACGGGCCTGCGTCTCTTGTAGCGCGGCTTCGGCATCGGCCAGCGCAAGTGCCTGCTGCGCTGTCGCCTGTTCGCGTTCGAGTGCGATCAACTCACTTTTAGCGGTCAGGTCTTCTCGACCAGCGATGCGCTCCTCAAGGCGCGCAATCTCGGCGCGTCGCTCGTCGAGGCTTTGCTCGAGTTCGCGCCGCAACTCAAGCACGTGCTCTTTACCGTCAACTGCTGCCTCTTTGCGAATCGTGTCGGCCTCGCGGTGGGCGGTTGCGACGGCTCGCTCGGCGTCGGCACGGAGAGCCTCAGCCTCTTGTCGTCGCGTCTCGGCCTCCTTGAGCACCGCGTCGCTCGCGCTGCGATCTTGAGCATGCGATCGCCGGCGCACGACAACGCCGCCGATTGCGCCGCCTATGACCAGCGCAGCCACGGCTGCGAAAACGGTCTCAAGCACGTCATTCTCCTGATGTCCGGTACGAACTGTCTTGATTAGACAGTGGAAGTTTCTGTGCGGAAGGCTAGCGCGCTCTGGGTCTCGGCTCGGCCGCTTCCGGTGCTACGAGGCCCTAGTCGTCGAACGGCGGGTGCACGAGCCGTTCCGCAACAGATTCGTCGAAGCCGCGCGAGGCCAGTCGTTGCCACGCCTCGGCGCCGGTGCGAGAGCCGATCGCAATCGCTGCTGCCCGATCGACTGCGATGTCGTCGAGGTGCTGCAGACACGCTTGGATTTCGGCCTGGGCAACCCCTGCGGCCTCGAGATCGTGCTCGATGCGTGACGGCCCCCAACCGCTGGCGAGTCGGTGTGCCGCGACATCCGCGGCATGGCGCGTGTCATCGAGGGCACCGATCGACTCGAGCCTATCCGCGGCCAAGCGTGCTGCGTCCGCACCCTCGCGCTTGGCAATGCGCTGCTCGAGTTCGCCGCGCGCGTGCGAGCGACGTCCAACCATCGTGGCGGCCCGATCGAGTGCTCGCGCAGCGCGGGCACTCTGCTCTGCCTTGCGCTTGGTCGTTGTCGAGAGTGAGGCGTCGAGGTAGATCCCCAGCTCGGTAGCGACAAGCGCGTCCAAAACCAACCACGGGTTGCCATCGAGCTCGATGGCAACCCGCAGGTCAGCTCTCGGTTGGATCGCGGTGACGACCCGCGCGGCCACGAAGGCTAGCCTTCGGCGACGACGGCGCCCTCGTCGGCGACCGCCATGTCCTCGTCAACAACTGCCACTGCCTCGTCGGCAATGTCGTCGCCCTCAGCGAGGTCAGCAGGGGGCGGAGTCATTGGAGTGGCATCAGCCGGAGCCGCATTGCCACCACTGATCGTGATGCCATGGGTCTCCTCGATGCGTCGCGTGATGCGACTGAGGACGTCGGGATGCTCGTCGAGGAACCCGCGCACGTTGGCGCGGCCCTGACCGAGGCGCTCCTTCTCAAAGGAGAAGTACGAACCGGACTTCTCGATGATGTTGTCCTCAAGGGCGACGTCGAGCACAGAGCCGGACCACGAGATGCCGGTGCCGTAAATGATGTCGAACTCGGACTGGCGGAATGGTGGCGCCACCTTGTTCTTGACGACCTTGACGCGCACCCGGTTACCAATCGCATCCGTACCCTCTTTGAGGGTTTCAATGCGGCGAATATCGAGTCGCACAGACGAGTAGAACTTGAGCGCGCGACCACCGGTCGTCGTCTCCGGCGAGCCAAACATGACGCCGATCTTCTCGCGCAGTTGGTTGGTGAAGATCGCAACGGTGCCGGTGCGGTTGAGGACTGCGGTCAGCTTGCGCATCGCCTGGCTCATCAGACGAGCCTGCAGGCCAACGAAGGAGTCCCCCATCTCGCCCTCAATCTCGGCTCGCGGCACGAGTGCGGCAACCGAGTCGATCGCGACGACGTCGAGCCCACCAGAGCGAATCAGCATCTCGGCAATCTCCAGCGCCTGCTCACCGTTGTCTGGCTGAGAGACGAGCAGGTTGTCGATGTCGACACCGATATTGCGCGCGTACGTGGGATCCATCGCGTGCTCGGCATCAATAAAGGCGCAGACGCCACCCTTGCGTTGTGCCTCGGCGATCACGTGGTAGACGAGCGTCGTCTTGCCCGACGATTCGGGGCCGAAGATCTCGCAGATTCGTCCACGAGGCAGTCCGCCCACACCGAGTGCGAGGTCGAGGCCGAGACAGCCCGTCGAGATCGCCGCAACCGGCGTGCGGGTTGAGTCGCCGAGTCGCATGACAGCGCCCTTGCCGTGTTGCTTCTCGATCTGCTGTAGCGCTGCTGCTACCGCCTTGTCTTTTTCGCTCATCGTGACCTCCCACCGGCTCGTGCCGGGTTGGACTGAATGCGGTTCGCTGGTGGTACTCAGTATGGCTGCCCACTCGGACGCCATTCATGCAAGCAACGTCGCGGGTTTCGCGCGCTTCCTTACACGTCTGCGGAGAGACGCTCATCCTGCAAAAGCAGGCGCACAAGATGCAGGCTAGTCAGCGCAGAATTCGTCCGCACTGCCTCGCGATCCCCGGGAAACGTTCGCTCCAAGACTTGGCTCGTACCGTGCGG
>CAMAWJ010000059.1 GCA_945861955.1 Bifidobacterium breve | reverse complement strand
AGCCTTCGAGAGAGTTCTCCGTCGAGAAAGTCAGTCAGTGCTGCAAGGGCAAAGACAGCTGCCGCGAGCGGCGCTGCTGCACCATCCGCGGACAGCAGCAACGCCGCAAACAGCGGGACCGCGGCGAGCCTTACCGTCGTCAGTGCGTTGGGAATTTGGTGCACCAGCAACGCGGGGAGATGGGAGCGTGTCACGCGAACAGTCTTTCACGCGTTGCACCTGGAAGCGATGCGCTCTAGGAAGCGAGGGCGACGCGAACAACTACGGCACAACCGTCCGCTTCGAAGGCGGCGCCCTCGACCACGGTCGTACTGGTCAGTGTCGTGCAGAGCGTCTCGTTTGCGATCTCGTCACCGAAGCGGGCCAAGACTCGCTCGGCCCGCGCGTTCGGTGCAATATCGATCGTGATCCGGTCTGCGACTTCAAATCCTGCTGACTTCCGCTCGCCTTGGATGAAGTGGATCAGCTCGCGTGCCAGCCCCTCGTCCTCTAGCTCCTCGTCAAGATCCGTATCGACAGCGACAGCAAGTCCACCTTCGTCGGCGACAGCGAAGCCCTCACGGGGGCGCGTTCGAAACTCGACCTCATCGTCAGTCAGCGTGTAGCCACCGACCTCCACGCCAGCCTCGCTGCGCGCGTAGTCACCATCCTTGAGCAACTGCTGCACACGTGGGATGTCCTTACCGAGCTTCGGACCAAGCGCGCGGAAGTTCGGAATGATCTCGATCTCCAACAACTCGTCAACCGCATCGGCAAACCGGACACTCTTGACGTTCAACTCCAGGGCAATCTCGGCACTGAGACGCTCTACGGCTGCGCGGGCTGCAGGATCGGGAGTCGCGATGACCGCCTCACGCAACGGCTGGCGCAACTTACGGTTGCCCTGTGCGCGCGCGGCACGTCCGAGCGAGATAGCCGTCTGTGCAAGACCCATCGAAAGCAGTGCAGCCGAGTCTGGCGTGTTCGGGGTCGGCCAACTGCTCAGATGGACAGAGTCCGGCGCTCCCTCGGCGCGACCTCGCACAAGGTTCTGCCAAATCTCATCAGCCATAAATGGCATGGCAGGTGCAATCAGGCGACAAATCTGCGCGAGGCAGTACCAGAGCGTGCGGAACGCCGCATCCTTATCTGCGTCACTCTCCGAGCGCCAGAAACGGGCCCGAGAACCGCGGATGTACCACGCCGAAAGGTCATCAACGAGCGACTCGACCGCGCGTGCGTACGTTGGCGTCCAGTAGGCGTCGAGCGCCTCGTCACAGGCAGCGATCGTCTCGTCCACTCGAGCCACGATCCACGTATCGAGCGCAGTCGTCGCCGGTGGGCGCGTATCGAGATCCGACCACGTCGGCGTAAAGTCATCAATCTCTGCGTAGCGGATCAGGAACGAGTAGCTGTTCCAAAGCGTCAAGAGTCGCCGTCGGACCTCATTCGCCGGCCCGTAGCCAAAGCTCATGTTTTGGGACGGCGTCTGCAGCGCGTACAACCAGCGCATCACATCGGCACCCATCTCCTCGACAGCGTCGTCGAACCAAATTGCGTTGCCCCACGACTTGTGCATTGCACGACCCGATTCGTCGTGCAACTTCTCGTAGCCCAAGACAGATTTATACGGAGCCTTGCCAACCAAGACGACACTCATAAACAACTGCGAGTAGAACCAGAGTCGGATCTGCTCGCGCATCTCAGAGATCCAGTCGGCTGGGAACCACTTCTCCCAGTAGGCATGATCGGGCAAATCGGCGCGAGTCAAACCGACCCCGGCGCCCTCTGCGTAGCCCTCGGGCGTGTAGGTGTCGCGACCCCAACCGAGCGTCGAGAACGGGACGATGCCGGCGTCGAGCCAGCAGTCACCGACCTCGGTGACGCGCTCCGCAATCTCGCCACTATCCGTGCGAATGCGAATGTCATCGATCCACGGTCGATGCAGTTCCTGCAGATCATCGATCGGATCAACCGCTCGCTCTCGCAACTCCTCGACCGAGCCGATCACCGTGAACTCGCCCGATGGCGCGAGATAGAACGGCAGTGGCAGGCCCCAGTAGCGCTTGCGGGAGATGCACCAGTCCCCCATGTTGCGCAGCCAATCCTCCATGCGCTTGCCGTACTGCTCTGGTACCCAGTTGACTGTCGCCGCTGCCTCAATCATCGGCTGTCGCACCTTGTCGGCTGCGATAAACCATTCCTCGACGACCCGGAAGATCAGGTCGGTGCCGCAGCGCCAGCAGACAGGGAAGCGATGATCGATCGTGCCCGACCGAACGAGTACGCCGTTCTTCTCGAGGTGCGCGGTAATTGGCTCAGCGGCGTCGGCGGTGGCCATCCCAGCCAACCAGCCGTATTCCTCCGTAAAGTGCCCCGCCTCGTCAACCGGTACGAGCGTGGGGAGCTCCTCGCGCTTACCGAGTTCGAAGTCCTCGGCACCACAGCCAGGCGCAATGTGCACGACTCCGGTGCCTTCGTTGTCCGAGACCATGTCCCACGCGACGACCCGATGAGCAACCTCGGCTTGGGCCGCAAACTCGTCGAACGGACCGCTGTATGCCTTGCCGACGAGCTCGGCTCCGAGTGCCGTGCGAGCGACATCGGCACCTACGCCAAAGAGATCCTCGACACGCGTCGACATCACCCAATCGATACCGAGCGAGGTGCGCACGCCGGAATACTCGGCCGTCGGGTCCACAGCAGCCGCCACATTCGCCGGCAGCGTCCAGGGAGTTGTCGTCCAGACTACGACCGCCTCTTCGGGCGCATCGACAAACGGGAAGCGGACGTGCAGCGTTGGGTGCGTCCGGTCCTGATACGAGTCGATCAACTCGTGCTGCGACAGCGACGTTCCGCAGCGCGGGCACCAGACCATCGGTCGGTTGCCGCGGTACAACATCTCGCGCTCGTGGCAGACCTTCAGGAAGTGCCAGATGTAAGCGATGTTGGGGTCCGTCATCGTGTAGTACGAGCGGTCCCAATCCATCCACTGTCCAAGCCGTTGCGACTGACGTGCCTGGATCGCGGAGTACTCGGCGACCCGATCGCGGCAGGCGCGAGCGAACCGGTCGAGACCGTACTCCTCGATCTCTTGCTTCGAGTTGAGACCAAGCGACTTCTCGACCTCGACCTCGACCCACAGGCCCTGACAATCAAAACCGTTCTGATAGCGCAACTCGTGGCCCCGCATCGCGCGATGACGCTGCATCAGATCTTTGAGCGAACGTCCCCACGCGTGATGAACGCCCATCGGGTTGTTCGCGGTAATCGGACCGTCAATGAACGAATACGGAGTGCCACCCGCGTTCTGCGTCCGCAACTGCTCGAACGTCGACTCGGCCTCCCACATCGCGAGCACGCGGTGCTCTAGCGCAATGTGGTCGGGCGTGGCGGTGACGGCGTCGTAGGAGCTCAAGGTGTTACGGAAGGTCGACGGTCTCGAACTCTACCGGCGAAGGCCCTCTAAGCCTCCGCACCACCCGGTCCACGACCGTACCGTCGCGTCTGCTCATCGCACCAAAGTTCGAAGGCAGCGTGTCGAGCGAGGTAGCGCTCGATCGACACGAGGCCGCCTTCAACCCAGACACCCTCATCCCATTGCTCGAGGCCGGTCAGGGAGGGCTCGTCGCCCCAGTCATCATCGTCAAATGCCATTGCGATCGGGAGATTCGCGCAACCACTGCCGAGTCCTCCCCCGACCTAGGAGCTGAGCAAACCAAGTGCTTCGCCTGTGCTCCTAAAGGCGAGCAGTTCCTGTTCCGGCAGATCGTCCAACCCGAACCACCGCAGTTCCGCAACGTCGTCCGCTGGTACCGGCTCGCCCGCCGTGATGTGCGCGACAAAGACGGCGTTGAGTGTGAAGTCACCGTCGTCGCCATACATGTCAATCAGATGTCCCAAAAAACGATCAACGTGGATCGCACATCCGGTCTCCTCGACGAACTCTCTCACGGCACAGGCCTCGGGCGTCTCGTCCGGGTTGCAGAAGCCGCCTGGCAGATCCCACAGACCGAGCCTGGGTTCGCGTGCCCGCTTGCCAAGCAATACGTTACCCATCTCGTCCAAGACGATTACAGCCGCACATGGCTTGGCGTCGTGGTACGTAGGCACTCCGCAGGCGACGCAGTCTTGTTGATTACCGTGCAATGACGAAAGCAAGCCACCACAGAAACCGCAATACGAACGCAGACGCATAAAGCAAGTCTGCCGCTACTGGCGGACACGACCAGTGCGCACTTGTCATGTCCGCCATGCGTCACCGGCTCTGAGTTGATTGCGCGTCGCGAGGCCTGCTGATCCCGTCAGGCGACAAGCGCCGCGCAGATGTCGGGCCAGCCACCCGGCTCCAACATCCAACGCGTGTACGTGCCGCGATTCGCGAGGATCACCGCCGCGGTACCGGTGGCAGGGTCTGCGAAGGCAAGCGTTCCCGACGCGCCGAAGTGCGTAAAGGCCGAGGCAGACAATGCAGCCCCCGTCCAATGGGGCGACTTGTCCGACCGAAGCTCGAAGCCTGCACCCCAGTCACAACGCTTCCACTCCATAAACTCGCCGACACCACCCGCCAAGCTGCCAGCCTGATTTGTCGACAACAGGGCAGCAGTCTTGGGAGCGAGCAGATGACGGTCCGACGACAACCGACCGTGGCGAAGTGTCATCTGCAGCAGCTGGAGGTAATCGCTCGCCGTTCCAAACGCGCCCGACTGTGGCAGTCCGAGATAGCGGAACCGGGCGCCGTTAAAGAGCTGCTGGTCGTGTCCCAAGAGACCCGGCTCCTTGACCGACAGCACCGCCTCGTCGTGGACGTCGACCCCAAACGTCGTCTGCTTCATCTCCAGCGGGATCAACACTGACTCGGTGATGTACGTCCGGTAGTCCATCCCCGTGGCCTGCTCGAGCGCGTCCGCTGCTAGGGCATAGCCTGCATTGGAGTAGATGCGCTGCGTGCGAGGCGGAACCACCGGCCTGACCGCTCGGTAGGCGGCTGCGACATCGTTCCACGAGGCAATGGGATCCAGTTGCACGCGCCTGGCCCTGGCGTCATCCGCTGGCAGTCCGCTCGCATGCGACAAGACATCGCGAAGAGTGAGCATCTGATCGACGCCCGACAGGTGTTCCGACAGCGGCGCGTCGAGATCGAGCACTCCCTCCTCCCACGCCACAAGGCACGCTGCGGCCACGATTGGCTTGGTGAGCGAAGCGAGTGCAAATCGAGACGTCAGCGTAGCGGCACCAAAACAGGCGACCGTAGGAGCATGATTGCCCCTAGCATACGCAACCTGTAGCCCCTCCACCACGCCACGCGCGACGAGTTGTTGACAGAGGTCGAGGGGATCAGAAGGCACCCTCAGACGCTAGCAACGTCTGAGGGTGCCTCCCTCTCCTAGCCCTTCCTGAAGAACAGCTTGCGGGCAGCGTTGTCACCGAAGGCGCTGACGGCCTGGATGTCGAGATCGAACGCTGTGCCGCTTGCCATCAACGACCAGTCGAAGCAGGTTGCGAGGTCGATCGTCCACGAGATGGTGTTACCCACGTTGGCCTCTGCGTCGAGGGCCGGATCAAGCACGCCGTCGCTGGTAGCCGTGGTCGCAACGACCGCACCATTGCTGGTCGCCGCAGAGTAGGCACCGACACACGAACGCTTGGTGCTACCCAAGGGAGCGTTTGGGGTATCCGCCCGATAGGTCAGCCCACCGATGTCGGTCCAGGAACCGGTCTCGGTGGAGAGCGCTTCTCGCTGTGGCCGCCAGAACGTCACGGTCAGTGACGTGGCACCGGCAGCAAGCGTGATCGGCGCTGCTTGCGACATGCCCAAGGCGGCAACGCCCGAGGCGTCGTAGGTCACCGTCTGTACGCCGCTGCCGACGTTGTAGGAGGCAAGCGCCGGCGCGGTGTTGAAGACGAAGTTAAGCGTTCCGGGATAGCTG
>CAMAWJ010000058.1 GCA_945861955.1 Bifidobacterium breve | reverse complement strand
CCGAGGAAGTCAACCGTGTTGTCACAGACGGCCTCAGCAGCGCGCTCTTTTGCCCTTCGCAGACGGGCTCCGATAATCTCGCGGCGGAGGGCATCGTCGATGGCGTCAGCATCGTCGGCGATGTGATGGCAGATGCCGCTCGCCTGTTTGGCCCGATCGCCGAGCGCTCCACGGTCGTCGCTGACCTCGGTCTGACCGCTGGCGGGTACGTGCTCGCCACGATCCACCGCGACGCCAATACGCGCCAGCCCGCACTCGGCCGCCTGGTCGCTGCCCTGTCGGCGCTCGACTGCGACGTCATCCTGCCGTTGCACCCGCGCACCGCGGCCGCTCTCGAACGTGAGGGCCTCGCCTTTACCGGCCCCGTGCGCGTCGTTCCACCCGTCGGCTACCTCGAATTCACCGCCCTCCTGCGCGGTGCGCGTCTGCTGTTGACCGATTCGGGTGGCGCACAGAAAGAGGCGTACTTCCATGCGGTTCCGTGCGTGACGCTGCGCGAGCGCACAGAGTGGGTCGAGACCGTCAGCGCGGGTGCAAACGTGCTCGTTGGCGACGACGCAGCGGCGATTGCTGCAGCGGTCGCAAACCCACCGACACCGGCCGCCTGGCCCGCGTTGTACGGCGATGGGCACGCAGCCGAACGCATCGCCAGCGCCCTGCTCGACTAGCGTTCAACGGGCTTTCTGACCCGCTGCCGTAGCAGCACGGGCTCCGCCAGCGGTACCATCTCCCCCGTGGAGCGCGATGTCGCAGTTGTCGGAGCCGGCTACGTCGGTCTTCCTCTCGCAGTTCGTCTCGCAGAAGCGGGGCGCACCGTGGTGTGCCTCGACCCAGACGCGAGCAAGATGGAGCGCCTCAATGCGGGCGATTCGTACATCGAAGACGTCGACTCTGCCGACCTCGCGCGCCTCGTCAACGAAGGCAAGCTGGTTGGCACGACCGACGAGACCGAACTGCGAGACGCCGACGCGATTTTGATCTGCGTGCCAACGCCGCTGTCCGAGCACCGCGAGCCCGACCTTGGCGCTGTCCGCTCCGCCACCGCTGCTGTTGCCCGCAACCTCCGCAAGGGCCACACCGTCGTACTCGAATCGACCACCTACCCGGGCACGACCCGCGAAGTTCTGCAGCCGATGCTCGAAGAGGGTGGCCTGCGCGCCGGCACGGACTTTTTCTTGGCGATGTCGCCCGAGCGCATCGATCCAGGCCGCACGGACTTCACCGTGCACACGACGCCAAAGGTGATGGGCGGTGTTACACCGGCCTGTGCCGAGCATGCCGCCGCCGTCTACCAAGGCGCTGTCGACACGATCGTTCGTGTCTCGTCGCCCGAGGCGGCCGAGCTGGCGAAGCTGCTCGAAAACATCTTCCGCACCGTCAACATCGCGCTCGTCAACGAGCTCGCAATGCTCTGCGACAAGATGGGCCTCGATGTCTGGGAGGTTGTCGATGCGGCGGCCACGAAGCCGTTCGGCTTTATGCGCTTCGAGCCAGGCCCTGGCCTCGGCGGACATTGCCTACCGATCGACCCGTTCTATCTGACGTGGAAGGCTCGCGAGCACGAGTTTTCGACCGAGTTCATCGAGCTGGCCGGCAAGGTCAACGGCAACATGCCGAGCTACTGCGTCGACCGCATCGCGCGCGTCCTCAACGATGCGTCGAAGAGCGTCCGCGGCGCCAAGATTCTCGTGCTCGGTGTGGCCTATAAGAACGATGTTGGTGACATGCGCGAGTCGCCAGCGCTGCCGATCATTGAGCTGCTGCGCGAGCGTGGCGCCGTAATCAGCTATCACGATCCGCACGTCGCCACGATGCCCGAGCTCGGCCTCGACTCGGTCGCGCTCGATGCCGCGACGATTCAGCAGGCCGACGCGGTCGTGATCATCACAGGCCACAACGCCGTCGACTACGAGCTGGTCGTCACGGAAGCCAGTAGCGTCCTCGACCTGCGCAACGCAACCGGGCGACGCGGGTTGGAGGGCGACAATGTCTCCCGCCTCTGAGACACCGATTCGCATTGGCATCATTGGCCTCGGCTACTGGGGCCCCAACATGGCCCGCGCCCTCGCCAGCACGTCTGGCTGCCAGCTCGCCTACGCCTGCGACCTCGACGAAGGCAATCGCGCCCGCCTCGAGGGCCGCTACCCCGGCACGGTCATCACCGATCGCTTCGATGACCTCTTGGAGGACGACACGCTCGATGCGATCGTCGTCGCGACGGGCGCACCGAGCCACCACGCGATCGGCATGCGCGTGCTCGAGGCCGGCAAGCACGCCCTGATCGAGAAGCCGCTCGCCCTGACCGTCGCCGACGCCCGTGAACTCGTTGCCACCGCCGCCGCCAAGGATCGCGTGCTGATGGTCGGCCACCTCCTCCGCTTCCATCCCGTCTTCGAGCGCCTCAATGAACTCGCCCAGGGTGGCACGCTCGGGCGCATGTTGTACCTGTATACGAACCGCCTCAACTTTGGCAAGGTGCGCGCCGACGAGAACGCCCTCTGGAGCCTCGCGCCTCACGACATCTCGCTCGCGCTGGCTCTCGCCAACGAGCGACCCGTCGAGGTCTCGGCACGGGGCGAGGCGTTTCTTCGCGAAGGCGTCGAGGACGTCGTCTTCGGCTACCTGCACTTCCCCAGCGGCCTCGTCGCTCACCTCCACGTCTCGTGGCTCGATCCACACAAGAGCCGCAAGTTGACGGTCGTTGGCTCCGAGGGCATGGCCGTCTTCGACGACACCGAGACCGATCACAAGTTGACGGTATACGAGAAGGCGTCGTCGCCATCGCGCTTCGACACGTGGGGCGAGTTTCAAGCTCTGCGCACCGGCGACGTCCAAATTCCGCAGGTCTCGAACGCCGAGCCGTTGATCCAAGAGACGAAGGCGTTTGTCGAGGCGATCCGCAACGGTGCTGTAACCATCGCGTCGGGCGATGAGGGCCTGGCCGTGGTCGAGGTTCTGACGGCGCTGCAGACATCTCTCGAACAGCACGGCGCACCCGTGAGGCTCGACAGCCAGTGACCGACGTCCACCCCAGCGCGATCATCGAAGCCGGCGTCACGCTCGGCGAGGGCGTCGAGATTGGCCCCGGTGCGGTCGTCCGTAGCGGCACGGTGCTCGGCGACAACGTCACGATCGGGGAGTACGCGGTGCTCGGCAAGCGACCGAAGCTTGGTCCCAAGTCGGTCGCCAAGGGTGGCGAATTGTCCGGCCTCGTGGTCGGCGCTGGCTCGACGATCTCGACGCACGCCATCGTCTACGCCGGCACGACGCTCGGCGAGCGAGTCATCGTCGGCGACCATGCCTTCGTCCGCGAGCGCTGCTCGATCGGCTCGCAAACGGTGATTGGCCGCGGTGTCACGGTCGAGAACGACACCACGATCGGCGAGGGCTGCCGAATCCAGTCGCAGTCGTACATCACCGCCAAGAGCCTGCTCGAAGACGATGTTTTTATCGCCCCCTGCGTCGTGACGACGAACGACAACTTTATGGGTCGCACCGAGGAGCGCCACGCGCTCCTCAAGGGCCCGACGATTCGACGCGGTGCGCGCATCGGTGGCGCTGTCTGCATCTTGCCTGGCATCGAGATCGGCGAAGAGGCATTCGTTGGCGCCGGCGCGGTCGTCACCCAGGACGTGCCCGCTGGCAAGGTCGTCGTCGGTGTCCCGTCGCGCGTGCTGCGCGATGTGGCCGACGAGCAGCTGCGCCGTAACGGCGGCTGAGAACCCACCGCCGCGATGGATGTCGCTCTCGCCGGCTTTCTGACGGGCCTTTCACTGATCGGCGATCGGCGTGGTCATGCTGACGATCGCGATCGTGCTCGTGCGTTCGGCCGTGCTCTAGACAGTCCGCTACGGTGAGGGGCATGTTCGAACTAGAGACTCTTCCCAACGGCGCCCGCATCCTCAGCGCCCCGATGCGCGACGCAGCCAGCGTCGCCGTCGTCATCTCCGTCGCCTCCGGCTCGCGTTGCGAGCAGCCAGCGTCGGCAGGCATCGCCCACTTCTCTGAGCACATGCTGTTTAAGGGCACGGAGCGCCGCCCAACGGCACGCGACATCTCGGCCGAGATCGACGGCATCGGTGGCGAGTTCAACGCCTTTACGGGCAAGGAGATGACCGCGTATTACGTCAAGTGCGCGGCCGCCGACGCGCCGACGGCGCTCGACGTCCTGTCCGACATGTTTCTCCACTCGAAGTTCGATGCCGAAGAGCTCGAGCGCGAGAAGGGCGTGATCGTCGAAGAGATCAACATGTACACGGATACGCCGCGCGACATCGTGGGCCAGGTCTACGACACAGCGCGCTACGGCGATTCGCCGATCGGCCGCCCGATCATCGGTACCAAGGAGACGGTGCGGGCCGCGACGCGCGAGACGTTTACCGACTACCTGAGCACGTGGTACAAGCCCGAGCGGATCGCGATTGGACTGGGTGGTGGCGTCTCTGAGAGCCTCGTGGCCGAGGTGCGCGAGCGCTTTGGTGGCCTCGCCGCCGAGAGCACACCCGCGCTGCCCGAGACGATCGTGCCGACCATCGCCGAGCCGATCGTGGCGGTGGAGCACCGCGAGGGCGACCAGGCCCATATCGTGCTGGGCGTCGATGGACTACGCACAGCAGACGAAGATCGCTACGCGATGGCTGTCTGGCAGGCCGTCATCGGCGGTGGCATGTCGTCGCGCCTCTTTACAGAGGTCCGCGAGCGACGTGGCCTTGCGTACTACGTGTTTGGCCGCAACGCGAGCTACAGCGACACGGGCTCCTTCGCCGTGCAGGCCGGCGTCGACATCAACCGCGCCGCGCTCGCCGTCGAGGTGATCGCCGACGAACTGCGCCGCATGGTTGCCGAGCCGATCCCGGCCGACGAGATTGCCAAGGCCAAGCGCTACCTGATCGGCCATACCGTCCTCAACCAGGAGGACCCGGCCGGTCGCATCTTCTTTGGCCTGCGCCGCGAGCTACTCGATGATGGCTGGGTCGACCTCGACACCGTCATTCGCGGCATCGAAGCCGTCACGATCGAGGACCTGCTGCGGGTCGGCGAGCGCGTCGTCCGTCTCGACCACGCCGTGCTCGCCGCCGTTGGTCCACTCGACGATGTCGAGGGATTGCGCGCAGCGATCGGCGCGTAGGTGTAGAACCGCGTATCAGAGCCTAGATTTGTACCCCGGGTAGACTGCCGCTGTGGAACTTGCAGACGATGTTGCGCAAATGTTCGCGCGGATGGACGCGCTGATCGACGAGTTGGCAGGATCGACGCCACGGATCGACGCCCATACGCACCTCGGCCTCGACGAGGACGGCATGGCTCAGACGCTCGAAGAGCTGGTCGGAGACCTCGATGCACATGGAATCGAGCGCGCCGTCGCCTTCCCGCTGCACGACCCGGACCGCGGCGAGAATTACACCGTGCCGAACGACCGTGTACTCGAGTGGGCCGCTCAGAGCAACGGCCGCGTTGTCCCCTTCTGCCGCCTCAACTTGACGGGCGATCCACTGACGGAGGCGCGCCGCGCGATCTCGCTCGGTGCCCGTGGCATCAAGCTGCACCCGCGCGCGCAGGCCTTCAGCGTAGACGACGAGCGCCTCGACCCGATCTTTGCGATTGCCGCCGAACACAAGCTGCCGATTCTGATCCATGCGGGTCGCGGTATGCCGCCGATTGGCGACCAGTTGGCGACGGCCGCCGAGCGCCACCCCGACGCGATCCTGATTCTCGCTCACGCCGCAATCGTCGACCAAGACCGAATTGCGAGCCTCGTCGCGGGGCGTCCGAACGTCGTCTTCGATGCCTCGGCCTGGAGCCCCGTCGATCTGCACGGCCTGCTGACGCGCGTGCCACCCGAGCAATTGGTCTGGGCGTCCGACCTGCCCTACGGCACGATCCGCGAGAGTCTCTTGGCAACCCTCGCCGTGCTGCTCGAGGTCGGTGCCAGCCGCGAGGT
>CAMAWJ010000057.1 GCA_945861955.1 Bifidobacterium breve | reverse complement strand
GCCAATCGGCAGGATCGCGATCACAGGATCGTAGATCTCGGCGATCAACGCCATGTCGCCAAAGACGCCGGTGTCGCCTGCGATGTAGATGCTCTGACCCGACTCGAGTTCGATCACGTAGCCAATCGGATCGCCTCCGTAGGCACCGTCGGCAGGCGAGATGCTGCTGGAATGGAAGGCCTGCGTCATCGTGATGCGCAGTCCCTTAGCGGCGACCGTGCCACCCGTGTTCATGCCGATCACGTTCGGCGCTCCCTGGCTCTCGAGCCAACCGCCAATTTCGTACTGCGCGATCGTGGTGGCATCGCCGCGTTGCGCAACCGCGACCGCGTCTGCGATGTGGTCGCCATGGCCGTGCGTAACGAGGACAACGTCGGCCGAGAGGTCGTAGGCGGACTCGGGGCACTTGGGGTTGCCCGACAGCCACGGATCAACGACTACCTGCATGCCACCGGGAGTGGTGATCCCCCACGTCGCATGCCCATACCAGGTGATGGTGGTGTTGTCCGGCATCGTGTTCTCCTCCGAGTTCTCTCCGTGCTCTCTTCCATGCAGATTAGGCGCATCGCGCCCACCTTGGCGAACGCGCGCGTCGGGCTAGCGGCCGGCGGCGAGCGACTTGGCGGCGTCGGCTGCCCAGTCGAGCCCGAGGCCCGGCAGGATGCCGCCGATGAGCACCAACGCGAGGCAGAGCAAGATCGCAAGGTTGAGCGAACCGATGCCTGGCGCAGCTGCCATCATCACGCCACTCTTCGCGCCACGATCGAACATCGCCAGCATGATGCGCAACAGATAGCCAAGGCTGATTACTGAGGCCACAACCGCGACGACGCCGAGCCAGGTGTAGTTGCCCTCGACGGCGCTGCCGAGCACGACGAACTTGCCGATAAAGCCAACCGTCAACGGGAAGCCCGCAAAGCCGAGCAAGAAGACGACCATGCTGACGGCCGCGACGGGACGCTGGAAGCCCCAGCCGCGAATCGAGTCGAGCGTCGCGATGCCCTTATGGTCGCGCTCGTGCAGCGAGATGACGGCGAAGGCGCCAATTGCCATCGGAGCGTACGCAACGAGGTAGAAGATCAGTCCGCGCGTGCCAGCCGCACCGCCGACGATGATCGCGATCAGCCCGAAGCCAGCGGCACCAACCGAGGCGTAGGCGAGCATGCGCTTGAGGTTCGTCTGGACGAGGGCCGAGATGTTGCCGAGAATCATCGTGACGACCGCGATGATGATCAGTGCCGGCGCCCACGTGTCGCGCATTGCCGGCAGCGCATCGAGCAGCACGCGGGCGAGTGCGACGAAGGCGGCGATCTTTGTCGCCGCGGACATGAAGCCGGTGACGCTCGTGGGTGCGCCCTCATAGACATCGGCAACCCACATATGGAACGGCATCACGCCGATCTTGAAGGCCAGACCGATCAGTACCAGAACGGTACCGAGGATCACGAGTGCGTCGCCCGAACCAGCCTTGCTGAGCGCGGTGTTGATCGCCTCGAAGCCAAACGAGCCGGTCGCGCCGTACAGGAAGGCGGCGCCATAAACGAGCACCATCGAACCGATCGTGCCAAGCACGAGGTACTTGAAGCCACTCTCAAGCGACGCCTTGCTTTTGCCGTCGAACGCGCAGAGGACATAGAGCGAGAGCGAGAAGAGCTCGAGCGCCACGAACAGCGTGACGAACGAGTTCGACGCCGCAATCAGATCCATACCCGCCGCGATCAAGAGCAGCAGCGCGACAAACTCGGCGCCATTCTCGCGCATGCGATTCCACCCGAACGCCACGAGCAGCGTCAAGATGCCACAGCCAGCAATCAGCACCGTCACAACCTGCGTCAACTGATCAATCTGCAGCGCACCCGCCATCGTCGTCGTCGCTGGCTCAGACCATAGATTGATCGCAAAGCCAGCCGAGGCGAGCAGGGCAATGATTCCGACGACGGTACCGAGCCCGCGATCGCGACCGCGAATAAACGAGGCGAGGAGCAGCAGGACGAAGGCGCCGATCATCAGCGTCATCATGGGTGCAATTGCCAACCAGTTGACATCGGGAGCCTTGATCATCGACCGGCCTCCTTCGCGGCGGCGCTGAACAGCTCTTGGGCCGATGTGTCGACTCGGTCCGTGAGTTGCGCGGGAGCGATGCTGAGGCCAATCAGAACGAGCACGAGCGGCAGGATCGCCAACAAGGCACCCTGCTTAAGATCGGGCGGATTGAGCGTGCCAGCCAATCCGCTCTCACGGTCGTGCAAGATCGCGGAGATCCAGCGAAGCATGTACATCGCGGCGAGGACGACGCCGAGCGACACGATCGCGCCGAGCCACCAGTGATACTCGAAGGCGCCGAGCATGATCAAGAACTCGGAAGCAAAGACGCTCGAGCCCGGCACGGCAAGCGCCGCCATGCCCAAGATGATCGAGACGGTGGCGAGCACTGGACGCCGACGAGCAAGGCCGCCGAGTTGCGAGAAGGAGCCACTCCCGACCTGCGTCTCCAGCCAGCCAACGACGAAGAACAGCGCTGCCGAAATGAGTGCGTGGTTGACCATTTGGAACGTCGCGCCCGTCGCGCCACGATCCGACAAGAGAAAGATGCCGAGCACGATGAAGGACATCTGGGCAATCGACGAGTACGCCACGACGCCACGGCCGTCGCGCTGGCGGAAGGCGAGCAGCGAACCCCACAGGAAACCGATCGTGCCGAGCGCAATAAACACCCAGGCGTACTTCGCGGCCTGCGCCGGGAACAGCGGTACGAGGACGGCGAGGAACGCGAAGGCACCCGCCTTCGAGGCGACACCACTGAGCACCGCGGCGACCTCCGGCGAGGACTCGCGATAGGCCGGCAAAACCCAGCCGTGCAGCGGAAACAGCGGCGACTTGATGGCAAACGCGATCGCGAAGGCGAAGAAGACCCAGTCGCCGCCACGGCCGATCGCGGCCGCCATGTCGAAGTTGGGTCCATCTGGCGCGGTGAGGCCGAGATACAGGATGCCGAGCAGCATCAGCAGCGTGCCAAAAGCGGTGTAGGCGATCACCTGCAGCGTCGCGAATTTGCGGCCCGGCCCGCCCCAAACGACGAGCAGCACGAGCAGCGGGATCAGCATGCCTTCGAAGCCAACGTAGAAGGCAAATAGGTCACGCGCCGCAAAGACGAGGAAGAGGAACGCCTCGGTCATCAGAATCAACGCAGCCGAGGCGTGCGAGCGATCGCGCTTCGCCCACAAGGCAAAGCCAAGCGCGCAGGTGGTGATCAGCGCGGTGACGGCAATCATCGCGAGCGAGACGCCATTGACGGCGACGTGCCACCGCACGCCCAGCGGCTCGATCCACGAGACGTTGTCCGCGAACTGATAGCCCGCAACCGGCTCGAAACGGTAGATAAAGCCAATCACAGCGCCCAAAACAGCCAGCGAGACGAGCAACGCGAGGTAGCCCGCGGCCTGTCGCGCAAACGGCACGACGAGCAGCACCACAGCGGCGATGGCCGGGACGGCAATCAGTGTGGAAATCGTGATCATGTTCCGCGCACC
Source organism: Bifidobacterium breve (assembly GCA_945861955.1). Lineage (GTDB taxonomy): Bacteria > Actinomycetota > Thermoleophilia > Gaiellales > F1-60-MAGs149 > F1-60-MAGs149. The sequence continues at coordinate 2,932 of CAMAWJ010000057.1, read as the reverse complement.
AAAAGGAAGAGCAGGAAGCCCGCGATGCCAACGGCGAAAACGAGCGCGTACGAGCGCACAATGCCGTTTTGCAGAACGACGACGCTGCGGCCAAAGAAGGCGGTGATCGTGCCTACGCCGTCCGTCGGCAGCCAGCGGAACGCTGTCGCGTCAACATCGCGATTGAGAAAGCTGGCCGCCCATTGCACAGGGCGCTCAAACATCCACTCGTAGAGGTTGTCCCAGTAGCAGCGGCGCTCGAGTGCGTGGGCGATCAGGCGACCGCGACCAAGGCGAATGCGCTCGGGTGCTTCGCTCTCGCGCAGATAGAGGTGGGCCGCGATGATGATGCCGATCACGCCGACGAGCGAGCCGATTAGCGTCGTCAGCCACTCCTGTCCTGCCGTTGCCTCGACCATGCCGTACGGCGAGATTGGCTCGAGCCAGCTGCTCATCACGTGCGTCACGCCAGGGATCTGCAGGAGGCCAAGGAAGGCCGCACCAAGCGCGAGGATGTAGACGGGCCAGAGCATCGAGCTCGGACCCTCGCCATGGTGCTTAATCAGCGGCGGCGCAACCTTTTCGGCGTACGGCGACATGCGGCGATGGAAGACCAGGAAGATCAGGCGGAAGGTATAGATGCCCGTCATCAGGGCACCAAGGAGCCCGCCGACGTAGGCGATCCACCCAATCGTCGAGTCGACATGTAGACCGGCACCGAGGATCGCATCCTTCGAGAAGCCGCCGGAGAACGGGAAGATGCCAGTCAGGGCAAGGCCGCCGATGATGAAGCAGAAGTAGGTCTTCGGCATCAGCTTGCGCATCCCACCCATGTTGCGCGTGTCTTGCTCGCCGTTGAGCGCGTGGATGACGAGGCCCGCACCCATAAACAGCAGCGCCTTGAAGAACGCGTGCGTGAACAGGTGGAAGATGCCAGCCCAGTAGGCAGAGAGACCGACACCGACGAACATGTAGGCGATCTGGCTCATCGTGGAGAACGCGATGATGCGCTTGATGTCCGTCTGGACGATCGCAATCGCACCAGCCATCAGGAGGCCGACCACGCCGATGATGACGATCAGGTCGAGCACCTTTGGCGCGTAGAAGAACAGCGGGTTCATGCGCGCGATCAGGTAGACGCCTGCTGTCACCATCGTTGCGGCGTGGATCAGGGCACTAACCGGAGTCGGGCCCTCCATCGCGTCGGGGAGCCAGGTGTGGAGTGGGATCTGCGCCGATTTGGCGAGCGCACCGACGAGCAGCAGCAGGCAGGCAATCGAGGCTTGCGTCTCGCTGAGCGTGTTGGCCGAGGCGAAGACCCCGCTGTACGAGACGGTGCCGAGATCGACGAAGATCAGAAAGATGCCGACGGCCAAGCCGACGTCGCCGATGGCATTCATGATGAAGGCCTTCTTGGCGGCCTTGACGGCAGACGTCTTGTGGTGCCAGAAGCCAATCAGCAGGTACGAGGAGAGTCCGACGAGGCCCCAGCCGATCAGCAGCTGCACGAGGTTGCCACTGACAACCAGCACCAGCATCGAGAACACGAACATGTTCATGTACGCGAAGAAGCGCCGCTCTTGCGAATCGCCCTTCATGTACCCGATCGAGAAGACGTGGATCAGGAAGCCGACGCCCGTCACGACCATCAGCATCAGCGCCGTCAGTTGGTCGAACCAGATGTCAAAGCCAACGCGAAAATCGCCGGCTGACAGCCACGTCCAGGCCGTCTCTGTCACCTGACGCTGATCTTCTGGCTTGCTGGCCAGGAGGATCAACGCGACGGTTGCCGCACCGAACGCAGCCAGCATGATCAGCGATGCGAGCAGGCCTGCGCCCCGCGCAGGCAACTTGTTGCCGAAGATCGCGAGCATGACGACGCCTACGAGCGGTAGTGCGAGGGTGATCCAGACGAGTTCGGTCATCGGGTTAGCCGCGCAGTGTCCGGAGTTCGTCGGTATCGAGCACCATCGAGCGTCGCGTCATCGCCACCACGAGGCCAAGGCCAACGACGACCTCGGCGGCGGCAATGCCCATGACGACCAAGGCGAAGACCTGTCCATCAGAGCCACCGACTTGACGCGAGAATGCGACCAAGGTCAGGTTGACGGAGTTGAGCATGATCTCGAGCGAGAGCAGGACCGTGAGTGGGCTGCGACGAAGCAGCACGCCGATTAGACCGATCGTGAAAAGGATCGCGCTGACGCCGAGGAACATTGGGATCCCAACGCTCATCTAGCACTCTCCCCTGTCGTCGAGTCGCGGGCAGCCTCGAGCGCTGCGCGGGAGGCTTCGCGGCGGCGCTCCACGGCGGACTCGCCTTCCTTGGCCAGCACCTGGTCATCGCTGAGGCGAACTGGGCGACCACCGGCGCCGAAGACGACACCCGCGACGGCGGCCATGAAGAGGATCACCGAAACGACCTCGAAGGCGAGCAGATAGTCGGTGACGAGCGCTTCGCCGATCGCCGCTGGACTGCCGTAGTTCGCGTCGACTGTGGCGACAGTACCGAGGCTCGCTCCCATCACGACGACCACGATCTCCACGGCGATGAGGAGGGCAGCGAAGACGGAAAGCGCCACGAGCCACGGCTTACGAACGCCCGGCCCAATCTCGCCCCGTGGGCCCACGTAGGCAATCACGAAGAGGAACATCACCATCACGGCACCGGCGTAGACAATGATCTGCGCGGCCGCAACGAACTGGGCCTCAAGCAGGAGCATCAAGGCGGCCAGCGAGGCGAGGTTCCCGAGCAGCGCGAGCGCCGAGACGAACGGGTTCTTCTGAGCCACGACGGCGGTCGCCGAGGCAATCGCACAGACGGAGGCGACAAAGAAAACAACAATGTCCACTACTCAGCGCCCTCCGGATTCGTGGCCGTGGTGATGTCGTACATGCCGAGCACGCGCTCCATCTCTTGCGAGGGTACGTCGTACGGATCGACGGCCTGCGA
>CAMAWJ010000056.1 GCA_945861955.1 Bifidobacterium breve | reverse complement strand
CTCAACGCGTCTCGCAACCCGAGCGCGGAAATGCGGAGGGCCCGCCGTAGCGGGCCCTCCGGCCGTACACCGCTCGTGGCTCCGAACTACTTTCGGAAACCGACGGGCGGACGAACAGATTGGAATGTCAACACAGTACCAGTGTGGATGTATTGCGCTTGGGGATTTTCCACACCACGATCGGTGTGATACGGATCGACGAACTTACCGTAAAAACCTGGCTTAACCTTGTACGTGACCGTCTTCGAACCATTTGCATTCGGCAGGTACTTACCGGCATCGTCCCATGTCGCCCCATCAAGGTTCGCGAAGAACTTGATGTCAACGAGGACACCGTCACAGAGAGGAGTGATCTCCTCGTACTGCGTCGGCCAACCAGAGCCGCCCGTCGTGGCGGGATAATCATCCCAGTCGCCACCACGCATCGGACAGGCACCGCCGCCACTCTTACCATTATCGCCAGGACGGTTGGGGTGCTTGACACCGAAGAACTTCGTTCCCGTGACGGCATGCAACGCGCCATCATCAGCCTCAATTGAGAACGTGGGATTCATCGTGACAGTCGTCTTCAGATTGGTATAGCCACGCGCGACAAGTGAGTCGTAGTAGGCCCCATCTGGACGAACGTACTCGAAGTCGCGGTTCTCTACATTGTTGTAGACACCCATGACGAACAGGTACTTGACGTTGAAGAACGGCCGCTCAACGAGGTAGTACTCGGCCCTCGTCTTGGTGTCGTCAATGGCCTGCCAGTTCGGGCTCTTTGCTGTGCCAACGTTGACCCAGCTGTCTGCATCCGGGAACGTGTCCAAGCGCAGAACATTGGTGTAGAGCTCGCTAACGTCGAGTCCAGCACGCTTTCCAAGCGGACCAACCTTGTTGGCACCCTTCTGCTTGTACGCGAAACCCATTGCTGCCGCAGCCTCAGGGAATGTGGGGCCCGACATCGTGCAGTACCAGCTCGGTAGATCAATCGGCACGTGATTCTTATACTTGCCCTTGTACTTTGCGTTGGTGATCGGCACGTCGACGAAGTTCATTCGATCATCCGCATTGACCGGACTCTGCGGGCTCTTCCAGCCACTCCAGTTCATCCCGTCACCCTCGATGTAGCTCGAGTAGTCGCTGACGACCTTTGCCTGATTCTTGGCGGCATTGACGTCCGATCCCTTGGCGAGGCCGGTCTTGCCCTCGATCAGATACTCACGAATGGTGCCGTTCTCCTGAATCCGCCAAAGACCATGCTTGCCCTCACCAATCATGGTGAAGACCTGCTCATTGACGTTAACAAAACGGAACGTGTTGCTGTCCGTGTTCATGAATCCCGCGTAGCCGGGCAAATGTGGGTCGCCCGTATTCACGGTGCCCGCGGCCTTCCCACCGAGATAATAAAATGGGTCAGTGCCCGTATTGTTGTCAAGGTTGAGGGCCCTGGCCTGAGCAGCACTTCCACTCGGCGTTGCCGGACATGCCAGCGCGACTGGCACCCCGACAGTCATTAGCGCTACGAGCACAACGAATATGTATCTACAGAAATGCTTCACTCACGAACCCCCTCGTAAAATGGTGAACATTCAGTGATTGACTGAATTAGTACGTGAGCCTACGGTGCGCGGCACCGGAAGTCAATAAGATGCCGTGAAACGCGAGGAACCCGGTTTTTCTGTAGCGATCTGCGAGCAATCGTGAACATCCGGGTACTCCGTCACGGGTCCGAACAATCTGCCATTGTTCTCCGCTATCAACCGAAGGGGACCCGAAATGAGTAAGGCGACTATTTTTCACCCTCGCCTCGCGGCGATGACCGATGACTGGATGGACCTCTTCGGATACCTGGCGCCGGCTGTCGTTACTGACACGGCTGCCGAGTGGCGAGCCTGCCGCGAAACCGCCGCGCTGATGGATTTTTCGATGCTGCGCAAAGTTGAGATTGAGGGCGCGGGAGCGCTCGAGTTTGTCAATACGCTCGTTACACGGGACGTGTCGAAGCTGACCATGGGACAGATTGCGTACGGGGCGTTGTGCAACGACGACGGCAAGATGATTGACGATTGCACCGTGCTCGTTCGTTCTGACGATCGCCTGCGTTTCTGTGGAGCGAACGATCGCGACTTCCACTTGTTTTCGGAAACCGCACCGAGCGGTGTCACCGTTCGCGAGATCACCGACGCCTACCCACACCTCTGCCTGCAGGGTCCGAAGAGTCGAGAGATCCTCCAGTCGATCAGCAACAAGGATCTCTCGAACGAGGCCTTCCCGTACTACAGCCATCGTGAAGACATCGAAATCGCAGGCATCCCAGTCTTTATGACGCGCCTTGGCTATACCGCCGAACTTGGCTACGAGTTATGGGTCGATGAGTCGCGCGCGCTCGAGCTTTGGGACGCATTGATGATTGCCGGCGAGGCTCACGAGATGGCTGTGATCGGCATGATCGCTCTCGACCTTTTTCGCATCGAGGGCGGATTTATCATCGGCGGCGTCGAGTACGACCCGACAGTGTCGCCTTACGAGTGTGGTCTTGGCTGGTCCGTCAACCTCGACAAGGCAGACTTCCAAGGTCGCGCCGGCTGCCTGCGCGATCGCGATGAGACACGCCTACGACTGACAAGCGTCGCTCTCGATGATGGTGGCGACGACGCGAGTGGCGCACCGATTTTCGTGGATGGCACGGAGATCGGGTTTATCACCCAAGCGGTCCGTTCGCCCTATCTTGGGGGAAAAACGCTAGGCCTTGCCAAGCTGGACATCGATCGCATCGTCGTTGGACAGGCGATCATTGCCCGTGTCGGCGGAGTCGACGTCAGTGGCGAAATCGTGCAGCATCCGACCTACGAGAAAGAGCGACGAAAAGCCAAACTCGGCTGAACCTCGCACGATTCGTTCGAGGTAGGCCTAGAAGCCGAGTGCGAACTTGGCGTCTTCGCTCATGCGCTCGGGCGTCCACGGCGGCGACCAGACCAATTCGGCCTCAACCTCGTTGACACCAGGCACCTCGCGAATAGCGCGATCGATCTCGGAGGCGATGTGTGGTCCGGCTGGGCACCCCATCGACGTCAGCGAGTAGGTCGCGTGGACATTCTTGTTCTCGTCGATCTCGACCTCGTAGACGAGACCAATGTCGACAATGCCCATCATGAGCTCTGGGTCCTCAACCTGGTTGAGGGCGTCGAGCACAACTTGCTTCGTGACTTCGCTCATGTCTACATCCTTCGCGTTAACTCATAGGGTAGCCGACGCGGCCGTCAGGAGCCGAGCCGGTCGGGCAATTGTCGAGCGGGCCAGATATCGAGGAAGGCTGCGCGCTCGTCGCCGGTCGCCGACGCAAGCTTGATTGCGGCGAGCGCCCCACGGTCGGAGCCAGCCATGTCAGCTGCTCGCTGCTCTGCCCATGCGAGCTGCTGATCCGCGGCGACGATCGCGTCGACCAGGCCTGCGGCGAGCGCTTGGTCTGCACCAACCCGAGCCCTGGTCGCAAGGTACTCGAGCGTCTTCGGGCGCCCCACCAGCAATTCGAGGCGCACCAGCCCACCGAAGCCGGGCATCAGACCAAAGCCAGCGTGGACGAATCGCAGCTCGGCGTCGGGCGCGACAATCCGCCAGTCAGCCGCGAGTGCCAGTTCGGCGCCACCACCCACCGCATGTCCAGGAAGGCAGGCGACTACGAGCAGGGGCAGTTCTTCGAGCAGGTCGCAGAGTTCGGTCCCGCGATCGGTCAGGGTCTCCCCCGTCTCGTCCAACGCTTCCCACTCGCGAATCGCGGCACCGGAGCAGAACACCCCGTCTGCACCCGTCAGCATCAACAAGCGCACCGACTCGGTCGCAGCGGCCTCGAGGGCGAAACGTGTAATCAACGCAGCCGCCTCTGGACCCAACGCATTGCGCGTCGTCGCATCGTCGATGGTGATGATGGCGAGCGCATCGCGAATCTCAAAACGGACTGGAACTGTCATTCCGGCAGCGTACCGGGAAGCCTCGACCTAGCTGACCGAAGGCAGTTCGGCATCCAACTGCCGAATCGCCTCTGCAGCGCGCGCACGATAGTCCGCGACCAGCTCGGCGTAGTCCTCGTCGCCAATGTGGTGCGTGGCGTGGTCGACTTCGAGTTCCTTGAGTGCGGCGAGTGCGAGGTCGCGCTCTTCGCGGAGCGCCAGGCGACGGCGCTGGCCCTCCGTAAACGGATCGAGTTGATCGCTGGCCGAGGCCGGACGCACGAGTGGCCAGGCCACACCGACTACGGCTACGAGTGCAATCAGACCGAGAACGAGAGCGGCAATCATCACGATTCTCCTGGCAGTGGCTCTTCGGCGTAGCGACGCAGGATTCGACGCGCCTCGCGCTGATCGGGCCAGACGCAGAGGAGGACGCCACCCACGAAGAAGAAGCCGGCGATCCAAAGCAGGGCGACCACTGGCTTGTAGAACGCCTTGATCTGGACCGCACCATCGCCACGAATGCCGTCGAGAATGATGAAGAGGTCGCCGCCCGTCAGCGTCGTGCGAATTGCAACCTCGTTCGATGTCGTCTGCTCGCGCAGGTAGGAGCGCTTGGCGGGCTTGAGCGTGCCGAGGTTACTCCCATCGCTCGTCACATTGAGGACCGCTGCGCGCGCGACAAAGTTTGGCCCGCGCGTCCTCTCGACGCCCTCAAAGGTCAGGACATTGCTGCCGACCTTGAGTGACTCACCCGGCTGGAGTAGACCCTCAGCTTGCGTCTCATACGCACTCGAACCGACCGCTCCGATCACAAACAAGATCACGCCGAGATGCACGATGTAGCCGCCATACCGCCGCCGATTGCGACCAATCAAGCGCGACAGGGCGAGCAGCCAATTTTCGCCGTGGATGCTGCGACGCGCTGCCGCACCGCGGACAAACTCGCTGAGGATCGTGACGGTCACAAACGCGCAGACACTCAAGGCCGTAACCCCTGGCCACGACGAACCCAGCCCAAACCCGATCATCACGCCACCGGCCACGAGTCCCGCTACGAGCGGGTAGAGGAATGACCGTTGCAACTGCTTGAGCGACGCGCGACGCCACGCAATCAGCGGTCCAATACCCATCAGCAGCAGAAGTGGAAGACCAAAAACAATCACAAAGAACTCGTAGAACGGCGTCGACACGGTCTCGCGCACCGAGCCAAAGGCCTCGGTCACCAGCGGGAAGATGACACCCCAGAGCACGGCGAAAGCGATTCCGACGAGCAGGAGGTTGTTAAACAGGAACGTGGCCTCTCGACTGACGAGCGACTCGATGCGCTGGTCGGCCTTCAACAGCGGCAAGCGCCAGAGGATCAACACGAAGGCTCCACCAATGATGGCGACAAGCGCGAACACAAAGTACCAACCGATATTCGTCGAGACGAAGGCGTGGATCGACGAGAGGATGCCGCTGCGTGTCAGGAACGTCCCGAAGATCGACAGTGCGAAGGCACCGGAGATCAGACAAATGTTCCAAACCTTGAGCATGCCCTTGCGTTCCTGCACCATCACCGAGTGCAAAAAGGCGGTCGCCACAAGCCATGGCATCAGTGCTGCGTTTTCGACCGGATCCCAGGCCCAGAAACCACCCCAACCAACCTCGGTGTACGCCCAGTGCGAGCCGAGCAGCATGCCGATGCCAAGAAAGCCCCAGGCAGCGAGCGTCCAACGCCGCGAGGCGACGAGCCAGCGCGCGTCGGTGCGGCCGGCAATCATCGCAGCCATCGCGAGCGCAAACGGAATTGCGAGCCCGACGTAGCCGAGATACAGCGCGGGCGGATGGATCGCCATGTACGGGTTCTGCAGCGACGGGTTGAGCCCGACTCCGTCGACTGGCGCAAGCTGGGTAACGAACGGACTCGCCGGCACGACCAGCAGCACGAGGAAGAACGCGCCAATCAGCGCGAGGATCATGATCAGCCATGGCTGCAACTCGCCGAGTGCACGATGCGTGGCGCGGAGCGCGAGCAGGCTGAAGGCCGAGAGGATCGTGACCCACAAGAGCAGCGAGCCCGCCTGAGAGCCCCACCAGGCCGTAAACATGTAGCCCACCGGCAGCGAGCGCGAGGTCGTGTCGGCGACGACGGTGAATGAGAAGTCGTGCGTAAAGATCGCGTAGAGGAAGATCGCATCGGCAATCACCACGAGCGCGAAAATCGCCCACAGCGCGTTACGAGCGCTCGTTAGAAATCGGCGATCGCGCCCGAGGCCGGCGAACAATCCACCAACCGCCGCGTAGACCGCGAGCAGCAGCGCGAGGATTAGTGCACCTTGCCCGATCAGTGCCATGTCACGTACCCCTGACGACTCAGGACGAATCCGACGACGTCGATGGCGTCGCCTTGTCCTGATACTTCGACGGGCATTTGGTCACGAGCGTGTCGGGGACGGCCGTAAAGACGCCGTTCTCATAGGTGCCATCGATCACGATCGCGCGCCCAACGCGGTACGCATCTGGGACAGCGCCGCGATACTCAACGGGCATGGTCGCGGAGTGCACGTTGTCTTGCAGGGTGAAGCGCATGCCGCGTGGATCAGCCGCATCGCCCGTTGTCTTCGTGACCTTGCCTTCGAGGCGGACTTTCTGCCCCTCGTACCCCGTCGACGCTTGGGCAACGCCGAGCACAGGCATTGAGGAATCCGCAAACGCCGTGTAGACGGCGAAGGTGCCGAGCAGCGACGCGATCGCCATCGCAATTACGAGCCGGATGTGTCGAATGCCGGGCTTTGGACCGTCGGGATTTACGGGCGTTACATCGCTCATGCGTTACTTATTCTATCGGAGGGCTGACGGTTTTGGCCCACCCTCGAGCTACGAATTCTGCCTAGAGGACTGTGCGACGATTTGCGGACAAAGTAGGCGCGGCGGTGACTGTGGGGAGG
>CAMAWJ010000055.1 GCA_945861955.1 Bifidobacterium breve | reverse complement strand
GGTCGACCCCGGGCAGTGCCGTTAAGGCGTTTTCGGTACGCAGGACGCAGGCGGCGCAGTGCAACCCCTCGAGCGTGAGCTCGATCTGCTCGTTCGTGGGTGTGGTGGCTGACATTACCTTTCCAGTATACATACCCCCGGGGGGTACTATACGATGTGCTGCATGAAACACGGAGATGCCACCGGTGGCTATGCCGCGACCAAGGACGAGTTGCTCAAACGACTTTCACGCGCAGAGGGTCAGGTGCGCGGTGTCGCGCGGATGATCGAGGAAGACCGCTACTGCATGGATGTGCTGACTCAGATCTCTGCCGCGCGGGCTGCGCTGGATCGTGTTGCACTTGGCGTGCTGGACGAGCACGTGCGCCATTGCGTCGTGGGTGGGCACGGTCCGGGCTCCGAGCAAGAACGCATTGACGAGTTGATGGCCGCCGTTGGTCGACTCGCCGGACGTCGCGCGTGAGCGACGCGCCGCAGAGGCGTACTGGCAGCGACTACATCGAGGTGGGTGTGACACTGCTTGCCGCGGCAGCCGAGGGGCAGGCTGGGCTGGCGGCAACGATCGTCTCGCCACCCACGCTCGTGCTCGGCTCCGCCCAGTCCGCGACAGACGCGGCGACGGGTGCCGACGTGGTCAGGCGTGGCACGGGTGGAGGTGCCGTGTTCTGCGACGAAGGCGTCCTGCTGATCGACCTTGCCGTGCCAGCGGGGCATGCGCTCGCGCCGGAAGATGTGACGGAGGCCTACCGACCGCTCGGCGAGGCGGTGCAACACGCCCTCGCCGGCCTCGGCGTTGACTGTCGCACGGTCGGCGTGGAGGAGGCCCGAGCAATGGACGATGCGCGCAAGGCTGCTGCCCGGCGTGCCTGTTGGGCCGGCCTGTCCCCCTACGAGGTTGTGCTTGGAGATGGGCGCAAACTGGTTGGACTAGCCCAGCGTCGTCGCCGGGGCGCCGTGCTGCACCAAGTCGCAATCCCGGTGACAACCCCACCAGCGGAGGTGCTCAGCCATCTCGTCGATGGCGCTCTGCTCGAGCAATGGCTCCAGGAGACCGCCATGGTGGCCAGTGTGGCGGGCTGTGGCTCGGTAACCCCTTTGGGCACCTGGGACGTACTGCGCGAGCCGCTCAACGCTCTACTGCGTCCCTAACTGTCAGAGTCGAAACCCCGCTGACTAGCTGAAGGTCTGCTTCGCCTCAGCGGCCTTTTGGCGCAAACGCGCACGGGCAGCCTCGGTCGCAGGATCGGGCCCAACAACGCCGTCGACGATTAAGTCTGCCTCGACCGGCGTGGCAACCGGCGCCTCGGGAGCCGTCTCAAGATCGCTGATCTTCGTGCGCAACTCGTCGCGTAGCGCTGCGTTGGCCTCCGGGTCAAAGTCGGCCTCGGGATCGCCGTACGGCGCATCGAAATCCGACTCATATGTGTCTACGACAGGCTTTCCGGCGCGCAGACGACGCCACGCACGCGGCGCGAGCGCCGCACCAGCGGCGATCACGATGGCCGCGCCGGCGGCCGCTCCAGAGATGATTGTGCGCTGTCGCATAGACCGCAGCGTAGCGCCGATGCTCCTGCCCGTCGCCCCACCTGCCGTGCGCTGCTATCTTCTTCGGCGCGGCTGTCCGCCGTGCGTCTGTGCGACGCGAGACCCTCCAAAAGGATTCGAACAAGAGTGACCGCCTACGAGTTCATGCTGATCCTCGACCCCGAAGTGGACGAGGCACGTCAGGAAGAAGTTGTGCACCGCGTGCGCGACATCATTCTTGGCGGCGGCGGCACGTGGGACGCGATCGATCCTTGGGGTCGTCGCAAGCTCACGTTTCCCATTAAGAAGCGCGAAGAGGGCGACTACTGGGTGATTCGCTTCACCTCGAACCCCGCGACCCTTGATGAGGCCGAGCGCGTTCTTTCGATCACCGACGAAGTTCTGCGACATAAGGCCGTACATCAGGCACGACTGTCGCGGAAGACGGAGGCTGCGGCGGGTTCCTGATGTCGGTCTGGTCATTGCGCGCGCGAAGCCGTAGGCTCCGTGTAACGCGATGCCGATAACGATCGACTCTCGGATACACGTCGTAGAAAGGTCACTCCAATGGCGAACATCAATCGAGTTATTCTGGTCGGCAATCTCACTCGCGATCCTGAGTTGCGCGCAACGGGCAGTGGGCTCGCTGTGTGCACGATCCGCATCGCCGTCAACAATCGCCGCAAAAAGGGCGATACGGGCGAATGGGTGGAAGAGCCGAACTACTTCAACGTCACCACCTTTGGTGCGCAGGCCGAGAACATCTCTCGCTACCTCGCCAAGGGCCGCCAGGTCGCCGTCGACGGTCGCCTGTCGTGGAGCGAGTACGAGGCTAAGGATGGCTCGGGCAAGCGTGAGCGCGTTGAAGTGATCGCAGACACCGTGCAGTTCATTGGTCCCCGCGAGGGTGGCGGCAATGGCGGCGGCGGCGAGTACTCCGCACCGGCCTCCACGCCGGAGCCAGCTGCAGATATTCCTGATGCGTGGGCCGGTGGCGGCGCTACGCAGGACGACGACATTCCCTTCTGACGTACGAGGACTGACCGATGGCACGCACCGCAAACCGCAAGGCAATCCTGCTCGACGACGTCGAGCATCTCGGGCACCGTGGCGAGATCGTCGCGGTCTCCCGTGGCTATCTCCGCAACTACCTCGTCCCGCGCAAGCTGGCCGAGGAGGCGACTCCCGCTCGCGTCCGTGAAGTCGAGGGACTGGCCGCTTCGCGCGCCGCGCAGGAGGCTCGCACAGCTGAGCAGGCGCACGACATCGCTACGCTGTTGACCAAGACGGTGCTGACGATCCCGGCTCGAAGCGGCCCGGATGGACGCCTCTACGGCTCCGTCACGGCTGCCGACCTCGCCGACGAGATCTGGCGCTCGCGCAAGATTCGTGTCGACCGTCGCAAGATCCGGCTCGAGGAGCCGATCAAGGCGATTGGTTCGTATCTCGTTGAGATCGACGTGTTCACTGATGTCCGTGCGGCCGTCAAGACGCAGGTTGTCCAGGCCGAGGGCTTCGAGTTCGAAGAGGCTCCCGTCGCCGAAGCAGTGGTTGTCGAAGAAGGTATCGACGCCCCCGCTGACGCTGACGCGGTGGCCGAGACGGACGAGTAGCGAGGCGGCGGGATGCCGCCCGCGCCAGAAGGGGCGAATCTCCCGCCCCAAGACCTCGATGCCGAGGAGGCTGTCCTCGGCGCGATGATGATCAACGAGCAGGCCGTTTTGACGGTCTCTGACGTGATCAGGGATCCCGGCGATTTCTATCGCGAGGCCCACGGTACGGTTTTTCGCGCAATTCTTGCGCTGCTGACGCGCAGCGAGCCAATCGATGCCGTCACCGTCTCGGACGAGCTCGAGCGAATGGGCAAGCTCGAAGACGTTGGGGGTCGCGGCTTTATTTTCGGCCTCTCGTCGAGTGTGACGGTCGCCGCGAATGCCAAGAGTCACGCACAGATCGTCCGCGACGTGGCAGTCATGCGACGGATCGCCGCTGCCGGTCTCGAGATTGCCCAGCTTGGCTATCAGCGCCAGGGCGATGTTCGACAGATCCTCGATCAGGCCGAGTCGGCCATCTTCGACGTCGCCCAGTCGCGCAACACGAGCGAACTGATCCCGCTTTCCGAACTCTTGCCCGAAGAGGTCGAGCGGATGGAGGCTGCGGGCGAGCACCGTGGCCTAACCGGTGCGCCCTCGGGGCTCAATTCGCTGGACAAGATCACCTCGGGCTTTCAGGCCTCGAACCTGATCATCCTCGCTGCCCGTCCGGCGATGGGCAAGACGTCGCTCGCGCTCGGCATCGCCCGGCATCTTGGCGTCGAGGCAAAGATTCCGGTCGTCATCTTCAGCCTCGAGATGTCCCGTAACGAAATTGCCCAGCGCTTCATCTCGTCTGAGGCGCGCGTTGACTCGACCCGGATGCGCCGCGGCGACCTGCGCGACGAGGATTGGGTTCGCGTCCAAGACGCCTGCAACCGACTCACCTCGGCACCGATTTACGTCGACGACACGGCCGGTATCAATCTGATGGAGATCCGCTCGAAGGCGCGGCGCCTGAAGATGAAAGAGCCGAACCTCGGGCTCGTCTTGGTCGATTACCTCCAGTTGATGAGCGCCAACGACACGGCAGAATCCCGTGTGCAAGAGATCAGTCAGATCTCGCGCTCCCTCAAGGTGCTGGCCCGCGAACTCAACATTCCTGTCCTCGCCCTGTCGCAGCTTTCGCGTGCCGTCGAGTCGCGCACCGACAAGCACCCACTCCTGTCGGACCTTCGTGAAAGTGGATCGATCGAGCAAGACGCGGACGTCGTGATGTTTATCTACCGAGACGATTACTACAATAAAGAGACGTCCGAGAAGCCCGGTATTGCCGAGCTGATCGTGGCGAAGCACCGTAACGGCGCTGTTGGTGCGGTGGACCTCGCGTTCATGCCGCACTTCACGACGTTCTCGGATCTTGCAAGGGGAGAGGCGTAAATGAGCGGAGCAGTGGTTGTTGGAGCCCAGTGGGGCGATGAGGGCAAAGGCAAGATCGTCGACCTGCTCGCTGAGCGATTCGAGATCGTGGCGCGCTATCAGGGCGGCAACAACGCTGGCCATACGGTCGTTCACGGCGATGAGACCTTCAAGTTCCATCTGCTGCCCAGCGGCATCCTCGAGCCCGACAAGATTTGCGTCCTCGGCAACGGCGTCGTGATTGATCCTGAGGTGCTCTGTGGCGAGCTCGACGCGCTCGAGGCGCGTGGACGCTCGACGGCGGGTTTGCGGATCTCGATGAATGCGCACGTGATCATGCCCTGGCACCGTCTGCTCGATTCGCAGAACGAGGTCAGCCTCGGTTCCCTACAGATCGGCACCACGCGTCGAGGTATCGGCCCGGCCTACGCCGACAAGGCGTCCCGCGTCGGAATTCGCGTGCAGGACCTCTTCGACCTTGGCATCCTGCAGAAGAAGGTCGCTGCGGCTCTCGCGATCCGCAACCGCGAGATCCTGCGTGGCCGCGACCAGGGACCGCTCTATCCGAACGCGATCTGCGACGAGATCGCGGTCTACGCCGAGCGACTCAAGCCGTACGCGGCCGACACGTCGCTCTTGATCGACCAGGCCTTGAAGGCCGGCAAGCGCGTGTTGTTTGAAGGTGCACAGGGCACGCTGCTCGACCTCGACAACGGCACGTACCCCTTCGTCACCTCATCGAACCCGATTGCTGGCGGTGCCTGCACAGGTACCGGTGTCGGACCGACCAAGATCGATAGCGTGCTCGGCATCGCTAAGGCGTACCTGACGCGCGTTGGTGCGGGTCCATTTCCAAGCGAGGCCGACGAAGAGCGCGGCACGAAGATCCGCGACATCGGTGCCGAGTTCGGTACGACAACTGGACGCGAACGTCGCTGCGGTTGGCTCGACCTGGTCGGCCTGCGCTACGCGGTACGGCTCAACGGCCTGACCGAGCTCGTGCTGACCAAGCTCGACGTGCTCTCTGAGTTCGACACGATCCCCGTCTGTGTGGCCTACAAGCTGCCCGACGGCACGATCACCGAGGAGTTTCCCGCCCACCAATCCGACTTCCACCGTGCCGCACCGGTCTGGGAAGAGCGACCGGGTTGGGGTACCGACATCTCCGACGCCACTGAGTGGGAGCAACTGCCACCCGCCGCGCGTAACTACGTCGATTGGGTTGCCGACCAGCTCGGGATTCCCGTCACGCTGGTGGGCGTTGGCGTGCGTCGCGATCAGGTGTTGGCACCGCACGGTATGGATGCGGTGGCGCGGAGTGCGCGTTGAGGGTACTGATCGTTGGCTCGGGTGGCCGCGAGCACGCTCTAGCCGCCTCGATCGCTGCGAGTCCCTACTGCCTCGAAGTGCATGCTGCTCCGGGTAATCCCGGCATCTCGATGATCGCCAAGTGTCACCCCGTCGTGGCCGATGACATCGAAGGTCTTGTCGCGTTGTCGCGCGACCTCGCAGTCGATCTCGTCGTGATCGGTCCTGAGGTTCCGTTGGTGCTGGGCCTCGCCGACGAGCTGCGCCACATTGGTATCACGACGTTCGGGCCGGGTGCAGCCGCAGCGAAGATGGAGGGCTCGAAGGCCTTCACGAAGCAGCTGCTCGATGCGGCCGGCGTGGATACGGCCGAGTCGTATACCGTCACCGATTTTGCAGGTGCCAAGTTGGCGATCGGTGCGCTCGGCGGCGCCTGCGTCGTCAAGGCCGATGGGCTTGCAGCGGGCAAGGGTGTGATCGTCTGCGACGACGCGACCGAGGCCGAGCGCGCGGCCGAGGAGTTGCTTGGTGGCTCGCTGGGCAGCGCAGGCAGCGTGCTCGTGATTGAGGAGCGGATGGAGGGCCCAGAGGTTTCGGTGCTCGCTCTCTGCGACGGTGAGGCGGCTGTGCCCCTGCCGAGCGCGCGCGACTACAAGCGCATTGGCGAGGGCGGCACCGGTCCCAATACGGGCGGCATGGGTGCAATTTCGCCCGCACCGGGAGTCAGCGACGAGCAGGCGCAACAGATTGTCGACACCGTCCATAAGCCGATCCTGATGGAATTGACGCGCCGTGGCATTCGCTTCAACGGTTGCCTCTACGCCGGCCTGATGCTGACCGAGACCGGCCCGCGCGTACTCGAATTTAACGTCCGCTTTGGTGATCCCGAAACACAGGCTGTGTTGCCGCGCCTCGGCGAGGACCTGCTGCCGTGGCTGATGGCGTGCGCCACGGGCGAGCTCGAAGAGCGGCCGCTCAAGACGTACGGGGGTTCGGCCGTGGCGATCGTGCTGGCCTCGCGGGGCTATCCCGATACGTCCGAATCCGGCAACCCAATTAGCGGCCTCGCCGATGCCTCGATTATGCGCGATACCGCCATCTTCCAGGCGGGTACCGCGATCGCAAACGGCAAGGTCGTCACGGCTGGTGGGCGCGTGCTCGCCGTCGTCGCACGCGGCGCCGATGCTGATGGCGCAATAGCCGCGGCATACGCAGCGGCCGACAAGGTGTC
>CAMAWJ010000054.1 GCA_945861955.1 Bifidobacterium breve | reverse complement strand
AACAGCAGCCCGATAACGCCCGTCCCCACGTGCAGCCAGATCAGCCACGGATCAGATGCCTGCCCGCGGAGACTCAACGTGTAGATCCAGAGGCCCGTCACAAACGACACGAGGAGGGGCATCAACGCGGTGATCCCGAAGCGCGCGGTTCTGCGACGCACAGGCTGATTGAGCAGGAGCTGCTTCTCACGCCGAGCAGCATTCCACTCGTCAACCTGGTCGTCGGTGTAGTGCGATGGTGGTTGCGCGGCCGCCCAGACAGCCAGTCGCGCCAGAAAAAAGAAGGCAATCAGCGGCGGAACAATATGGGGCAGATGGATCGCGACCCACAGCATGGGCCGACCTCCTAACCCAGCGTCAGCTGCTCGGTAGGCAGTACACGACGGTGAAGAGAAGCACCCAGACGATATCCACGAAATGCCAATAGATACTGATCGCCAACAGCCCACTGTGACGTTCCGGCGACCAACGCCCAGCCAGCGCTCGAATCATGCCCAACAGCAGCAGCACCAGACCAATGAAGACGTGTACGCCGTGGAGACCGGTCAGGGTGAAGAAGATGGCGCCCGTCGCCTCGTCCTGCGGGGTAAAGCCCACGATCCTGTACTCCTCAACCTGCAAGCCAAGAAAGATCGCGCCGAGGATGAAGGTCGCTAAGAGCCACGCAAAGACGGCACCGTTCTTGCGCTTATAGAGCGACAGCAGCGCAAATTCGCAGGTAAAACTCGACAGCACGAGGATCAGCGTATTGATCGACGTGGCCTCTGCTGGGATATCGAACTCGCCGGGCCACACGATGCCATTGAGGACGCGCAGATTTGCGTAGTACATGAAGAACGCACCGAAGAGGGCGGCCTCCGAGACCAGAAAGATGATCAGCCCGAGAATCTCTGGGCGCAGACCCGTGCGGTAGGGCTGAATCTGCGGTGCGGAATGATCGGTAGCTGCGCTCATGGTGAATCTCCTGCGCGCGCGGCGCTAGACGGTCGTCTCGACGGTCGCGGGTTCGACTTCTGGCACGATCGCGTGCTTCGCACCCTCTTCGCCGTAGCGGTAGGGGCCACCGATGACGCGCGGCGTCGCGGGGAAGTTGAAGATCGGCGGTGGGGAGGACAGCAGCCACTCCAGCGTGAGGCCACCCCACGGGTTGGCTCCAGCCTTCTTACCGTGACGCGCCGAGTGGATCATGTTGTACACGAAGATCAGCGTGCTGGCACCGAGCACGAAGGCCGCAAGCGAGATCACCATGTTGCTCCAGGCGAACTCGGGCGCATAGTCCGCAACACGACGTGGCATGCCCACGAGCCCCTGATAGTGCATCGGGAAGAAGGTGATGTTCATCGCGACGAACGTGATCCAGAAGTGCCAGCGCCCAACAACCTCGTTGTACATGCGGCCGGTGACCTTCGGAAACCAGTGATAGAACCCGGCGTAGATGGTCATGATCGAGCCACCAAAGAGCACGTAGTGGAAGTGCGCGACGATGAAGTAGGAGTTCGTGATCGAGACATCGAACGGCACCACAGCGAGCATGACGCCGGACAGGCCGCCAATCACGAAGGTGAAGATGAAGCCAATCGCAAACAGGTTGGCCGTCGTCATACGCAGCACGCCACCCCACATGGTGCCGAGCCACGAGAAGATCTTGATTCCGGTCGGAATCGCGATCAGGAGGGTGGAGAGCATGATCGGCACACGCAGCCACGGCTCCATGCCGGAGGCAAACATGTGGTGCGCCCAAACGGCGAAGCCGAGAATGGCGATACCTGCGGACGAGAAGGCGACAGCGCGGTAGCCAAAGACCGGCTTTCTCGCATGCGTTGCGATCACCTCGCTGATGATGCCGAAACCGGGCAAAATCATGATGTAGACGGCTGGGTGTGAGTAGAACCAGAAGATGTGTTGGTAGACGAGCGTGTCACCGCCACCAGCGACCGTGAAGAAATGTGTGCCCATCTCACGGTCGAACATCGCCATGAACTGCGCACCGGCGATGAAGGGAGTTGCCGCCACAACGAGGGCGGACGTGGCGAGGTTGGCCCAGACGAGCAGCGGCATGCGGAACAGCGTCATCCCGGGAGCCCGCATCGTAATAATGGTGACAAGGAAGTTGACGGCCGTCGCAATCGACGAAGCACCCGCTAACTGAATGCCCAACTGATAAAGCGTCATGCCATAGCCGCTTTGCTCGGACAGCGTCGGGTAGCCGGTCCAGCCGCCGTCGAACGAACCGAACATGAACGACGACAGCAGCGTGAAGGCAGCAACCGGTAGCAGCCAGAACGAAAGGGCATTGAGACGCGGGAAGGCCATGTCGGCCGCACCGATCATCAGCGGAATGACGTAGTTACCGATGCCGGCGAAGACGGGCACCATAAATACGAAGATCATGATTACGCCGTGCTGCGAGATCAAGCCGCTGTACTGCTGATCCGTCAGAACCTGCTGGCCCGGTCTCGCCAGCTCGGAGCGGAAGACCTCGGCAAACATGCCGCCAACCAGGAACATGATGAACGTAAAGACGATGTACTGAATACCGATGACTTTGTGATCGGTATTGAACTTGAAGTAATCACCCCACGAACGGGCGCCGTGCTGGGAATGGTCGTTGGGATCGAGTTCGCCACCCTTCATCCACGTAAACCAGTAGTCGAAGCCACCGATACCGACGATGAAGCCGATTCCACCTGCGATGTAGGCGACCGTCAACAACGTGCTTTCTTGCAGCACCGGTGTCATCCCGAAGATGGACCGCGCAGCGACGGTGATCAGGATCGCGAGCGCCGCGAAGGCGGGGGCAACCCAGAGGCACCGCGCGAGCGTTGGTTTTAGGACAGCGGTCATCGGTCGAACCCTCCAAGCAAGCAATCAGTCATATTTGCGCGCATCAGCCAGCGCTCCCAGTGGTCGTCTGTGCACTAGACGATTCGGCTGCCTTGGCAGCCTCGGCCTTTTGTTTCGTAACCCAGGCATCAAAATCGCTCTTGGAGACGACCTGGACCTTCGGAATAATCGATCCCGGTAGGGCGGAGTTCATGTTCGTGTGGCCAACGCCGCAGAGGTAGGCGCAGACGATCTCGAAGGTGCCGATTTTCGTCGGTGTGGTTGACGTTTCGTTGACCTGTCCGGGTGTCGCATTCATCTGCATGCGCCACGCGGGTACCCAGAACGAGTGGATCACATCGTTGCTCTCGAGCTCGAAGATGACCGGCTCGTTAACCGGCAACACCAGCGTCGGCTGGTCCTTGAGATCAATGTCCTGATTGAGGTAGGCGTACTTCCAGCCGAACTGGTAGCCGAGGACATGGATCTGCTGGCCCTTCGTCCGCGCCTGCGCTTCGACGTCTCCGCTCCGCAGCACAATCAACCCGCCAATCGCACAGAGCACCACGATCACGAAGGGAATCACGGTCCAGACGACCTCGAGCCACGTGATGCCATGAACATTGTCGCCTTCGCGCTCATCGTTCGGGCGGGCGCGGAAACGATAGACCGCAACGAGCAAAAAGAGCACGACGATGCCGAAGATGATTCCGGAAAAGCCAAGGAAGAAGATGTAGAGATTGTCAATGTCGTTGGCTTCAGCGGAAGCCTGCACGGGCAAGGTACGCGTGAAGATAAGCACCAGGCTGATCACAATTCCGACCGCGGTGCCGAGCAGGGCGAGGGGCAAAACCTTGATCGTCTTCACCTCAGCCAAGCCTTTCGAGCGCGCGCATCAACGGAGATCAGATTGCTCACGTTTGGCATCGTATCCACGCTTGCGGACGAAGCGCAACATCGCATCAAACGAAACGATGCTCTGATTCGGTATTCGGGACGGTCGCGCTATGCTGACGGCGCGTCGAGAAGCGGCGCTAACGACCGGAGGATGACCCTTCCCGATGAGCGCCAATCAGTCGCAGCCCACAGACGAAGAAGTCGCCGCACCGATGACACAGTTGGATTATGTCGATCGGATGCTCGAGCCACGAGAATCCGGGTTGGATTCGGCCGCTGCCCTCCTGAGTGGACTCGCCTGTGGCCTCGGCGTCGTCGCCTTGTGGTTTGCCCCGATGGTGATTGGCTTCTTCGCCATCGGCTTCGCCATCATCGGTCTCGCGATTAGTGGCGATCGCAACCGCATCGGCAAGATTGCGTTGATCATCGCCACCGTCGGCTGGCTCGTCGGTTCGATCCTCGCCGTCTTCACGGGCAACTCGCCGATCTCGATCAATCTCGCGTAGCGCCCTCGAGGCTCAAACCGCGAGTGCAATCACGACGAAACCGATCGCGTAGAGCGCAGCGGCTCCAACGACAATCGTGAGGAGCGGGAGGGAGGTAGCGATAAAGATCGCACCTGCAACCGCACCGAGAGCCAGGGCCAGCACGATCGCAATCTCGAAGAGTGCGCCACGGTCACGATTGAGCGTACTCGACATCGTTGACTACACCTGAGTTGGTGGTGCTGGTGGTGTCGAATCGTCGGCAGCGGGCAGCGCGGCGGGCTCGGCAGCCACCGGCGTGTCTTCCCCCGCAGGAGCTCCCTCAATGCCGGCGGCAAACTCCGACGCAGTCTCGCCCAGCATGTCGACACGCGCCTTCGCGGAATCACCAACCGATTTGGCTGCCTTACCGAGCGTCGTCTGTGGTTCGTACTCGGTATCGTCGTCACGCGTAATACCAGCGCGTACATCGCGAGCGGTGTCGCTCACGGAGCGCGCTGCCCGCCCAACCGCAGTCTGTGGTTCTTCGCCCGCGGCGCCGGCACGCGCATCGTCTGCCAGGCCGGCAACCTCGTCGCGCGCCTCCTTGGCAGCCTCGAGAGCGATCGTTGCGCCCTCTGTCGCCTTCTCACGACCCGCCACAGTGGCGCGATAGATCGCCGAGTTCTCGTCGGCTTCCTCACCGAGGCTCGTCTGCAGCTCCGTCGCGGCGCCCTTGATGCCGCCGCCGGTTTCTTTGACACGGTTTGCACCGCGACGAAACAGCTTCTTGCTGCCGCCGACTCCAAAGACCAGAAAACCGATCGCGACGACGATCAAAATCTGGATGGGCGTTAAACCGAACATGTGGACTCCTCAGAAGCTCTGAGCGCATTCTAGCGCTGCCAGCACCCGAGAAGGAGAAATCGCTCCGTCCACCCGTTACCTCACACGCCTGATAATCATGATTATGGGAAGTCGTGGTTTATCGGTGACAAATGACCCGCACCACTCGGGTTCAGAGAGCGGCAACAACTTGGAGAACCGCACGGGTCCGCTTTATAGGCGCGATACGCTAACGGCATGCGGTACGTGATTCTCGGCGGTGGTCCTTCTGGGTATGCCGCCGCATCCGCTGCGGCTGCACTGGGCGCCGAGGTAACGCTGATTGAGGATCGCGGTCTCGGCGGATCCTGCACGCTGACCGACGCGATTCCGTCGAAGACGCTGCTCTCCACGGCCACGGTGCTGGCTGCCATCGATCGCGCCGACCAGTCTGGTGTCACGTTCGAGCACGGCAAACCCCACGTTGACATGATTCGCACGGTCGCCCACGCGCGTTGGGTCGCGACCCATCAGTCGCGCGGGATCCGCGACCGCCTCGAGGAAACCACCGTTCGTGTCGTCCATGGCCGAGCCCACGTCGGCGCGCCCGGCATGATCCACGTCGACTGCGATGGCTATGAGCAAGAGGTCGCCTACGACCACCTGCTGATCGCGACCGGGGCCAGCCCGTGGGTTCCTGAGTTTGCCGAATGTGATCATCAACGCGTCTTTACGACCCGCGAGGTGCTCGATCAGCGCGAGACTCCCGAACACCTAGTCGTGGTGGGCGCTGGTGCTACGGGCTGCGAATACTCCGAATTTTTTGCTTCGTCTGGGAGCCAAGTGACGCTGCTGTCCGCCCGCTCGCAGGTGCTCCCAAACGAGGACGAGGACGTCGCCGAGATCATCCAGGAGGGCTTCCTGGCTCGTGGCATCGAGATTCAGATGAACACGCGGATCAACCAGATCAACATCGACGGCGATCATGTGGTGGTGGAGAGCGATGATGGACATTCGTACAGCGGCTCGCACGCCATCATCTGCATGGGACAGCGCGCGAACACGGCAGGTCTCGGTCTCGAGCTACTCGGCATCGAGCTGAACGCGCGGGGTTCGATTGTCGTCGACGAGCACATGCAGACGAGCGCCGCCGGTGTCTATGCCGCGGGCGACGTCGCGGGCGGCATGATGCTCGCCTCGACCGGTGCCATGCAAGGACGACACGCTGCACTCCATGCCTTCGGTGTGGCCGGCGACCCGATCCGTCTCCAAAACGTCGCCTGGACGATCTTCACGCGTCCCGAAGTGGCAACGATCGGGCTGACGGCGAACGCAGCAGCGAGGGAAGGTATCGCCGTCGATGTCACCAAGCACTATCTTGGGGCGAATCCGCGCGGGGTTATCTCGGGCTGGCGCGAAGGCATGATCAAACTGATCACGGACCCAGAGACGGGCGTACTGCTGGGCGGATCGATCGTCGGCTATCGCGCCTCCGAGAACATTGCCCTCGTGGCGCTCGCCGTCAACGAGGGCCTGAGTGTCGAGTCGCTCGCCAACACGGGCGTCGTCACACCGTCAATGTCGGAATCGATTCAGCGCGCAGCTGAGCGCGCGATGAACCGGCGAATCGCCGCGAGCGGCTCGGGCATCGCCCTACCGCGTACGCAGCCACTCGGCGCCTAGAGTTTGCTCTAGGACAGGGTTCTAGGTGCCGCTCGCTGGCACCGTGCTGGTGGCGGTCGGATCGGGAATCACGTTGCCCGTGGTGTCGGTACCACCATCGTCCGTGGTCGCTCCCCCACCCCCATCTTGGGCCGGCAGTTTCGGTCCGATGTAGATGATCCCGTTCTCTGGCGCATAACGCCAGTGCCAGTTCTCCTGGGAGATCAGCTTGTCGTCTTTGTAGACCCGCCGCCCGTACCTGATGTGAAAGCCATCCGCGCCCTTCCGCTGATGCAACTTGACCTGCCCCGGCGCGAGCGTTGGGTCGCGCTCGCGAATCATCTTCGCTTTCTTGTAGGAGTATGGCTCGCCTTCGACTGCAACAACCTTCCGCCCGAG
>CAMAWJ010000053.1 GCA_945861955.1 Bifidobacterium breve | reverse complement strand
TGGTCGCCGCCCATGCCGATCGGGACGGCCCCGCGGTCAAGAATGCCCGTCACGTACTCCTCGATGCGCGGCAGCGTGTGTTCGATGTAACCCGGCACCGTCGGCGCATCGCCCGCGTCGACCACCGACAGGTTGCCGAACACCATCACACCCACCGCCGGGTTGTAGGGCCGCAACAGGGCAGACGCCGAACGGATCGCCTCGGGACCAAACCGCGAGCCGGAACGAAACGACGTCCCACCATCCCACGGCATGCCAAAGACGGCGGCGTCGGCGCCATCGATCTCCGGGATATGCGGTAAACGGGCAAAGGTGCGCACGCCCGTAAAGCGTGGCGAGGCGAGGGCGTCGGTCGGCTCATGCATGGTCATGGGAGGACTCTAGCGATACCGACCAGTCCGATACCACGCGGCGGGCAGCAGTTCGCACGTATTCTCAGTTGGTCGCCGCAACGCCGGCAACCTCCGCACTCCATGCCACGCATCCTTCGCCTCCTGCTGATCAGCGCCGTCGTCGCCGCCATCGCGACCGGTGGTGTCCTGGTCTGGGCCCTGCAGGCAGACAGCAGCGACTTTGCCTACGTGCCGCGCGCAGCAGTACCAGCAATTGGCGTCGTCACCATCGCCGGGCAAGAGCCAGCACCAAAAGGCGCTGGCTCGCTCTACTACAGCACCATCGGCCTACGCCACGCCACCATCTTCGAGACCTGGTTCGGGGTCGCCGATGGTGGCGCGTTAAAGCCCGCCCACTCGATCCTCCAGCCAGGCGAATCGGAAGCCGATCGATCGCGACTCGACACCGTCGCCATGGACTCGTCGCAGAGCGCAGCAACGGTGGTCGGACTACGCGCGCTCGGCGTCCCCGTCACCGTCAAGTCCAAAGGCGTGCGCATCGTCGGAATCGACCCGCAGGCTCCGATCGCGACCTCAGGCGCTCTCCTCGGCGACATCATCGTTGCCGTCGACGAGGAGCGCATCAACACCACGGACGAACTGCGAGCGGCGCTGACAGCCGTCGGTGCCAAGCGGCCTGTCACGCTGACGCTGCATCGCGCCGGTGAGATGGAAACCGTCACCACGCAAACCATCAAGGGACCGAAGAGCACCCCGATGCTTGGCATCGTGCCGAGCGAAGCCTCAGTCGTCGAGTCGACGCGTAAGGTGACCTACAGCATTGAAGGCGTTGGTGGACCCTCCGCCGGGCTCGCCTTCGCATTGCAGATCTACAGCGCCGGCAAGGGCTACGCAAACCTGAAGGGCCTCCGAGTAGCCGCGACTGGCACCATCAACATGCAAGGCACGGTCGGGCCGATCGGCGGGGCTGGCGAGAAGGCGATTGGTGCCGGGCGCGTCGACGCGGATCTCTTTCTGGTGCCGATGGCCAACGTTGCCGAAGCGCGTGCTGGAGCGCCAAACGGCGTCCGCGTAGTCGGTGTCAACAACTTCACCGATGCTTTACGTGCAATCGAAAGCGCCACAGCGCCATAGCCGAAAAAACCCGCATATTGCGGGGAATTCGGCTTGAAACCACTTGCCTCGATGGGGACCTAAACGTAACCTGCTGTTGTTGCTGAGGAGAGCCTTCTCGCAACCGTATTTCGTTCCCGGAGGAGTCGTCGTTGGTGTCTGCGCGCGCATGCAATCAGTGCTATTTCCGCGTGCATGACCTTTGCGCGCTGCCCCGCACCGAGCCCTGCGCGACGTTCCGTCCCGCTCAGCGCCAAGGCCTTGTACCGCCGCCCCAGGCCCAGCTGATCGAGCGTCCCGCCGCAGCAAGTCTCGCCGCGCAGGCCTCCGCGTAATCACCTAGGGTTCCCGCATGAGCGACAGCACTCCTAGGAAGAGCGATCGCAAGCCGTACATCCTGCTGATCGTGTTCGCGATCGTGCTGGTGTACCTGCTCGCCTTCAGCCTGGTCAATACGGCACAGGTGAGCGTCTCGTTCGTCGCCTTCTCGACGACGACCGCACTGATCTGGGTGATGATCGCCGCCGCCGGGCTCGGCCTCGTGCTCGGTATCGTGGGCGTGCTTATGCTCGGCCGTCGCCGCCATCGCAACTAAGTTCGGGCGATCAGCTTCCTATTGGGGTCAGACCCTTTTAGGAAGCTGATGACGACTAGAGCAGTTGCGCGAGGCGAGCGATGCCCTCGTCCATCTCCTCGGGCTTGACAGCCGAGAAGGCGAGACGGAGGTGGTCCTTGCCCGAGCCATCGACGAAGAAGTCGGAGCCCTTGACGAACGGCACGCCAGCCTCGGTCGCCTTTGGCAGCAGCGCATCGCAGTCGACGCCCTCGAGCTTGCCCCAGAGGAAGTAGCCACCCTCGGGTGCGCGGTACGAGAAGCGGTCGCCGAGGTGCGTGTCGAGTGCCGCAACAAGCGCGTCCTTGCGTGCCTCCAACTGCGGGCGCGCACGGTCGAGGCCCTTGTCGAACTCGCCGGCCGCGCAATACTCGGCGACGGCCGCATGGGCAAAGTGCACAGCGCCGATGTAGGTCTGGTTGGCGATGTAGGCCAGCTTCTTGCGCAGCTCTTCTGGCAACAGCAAGGCGCCGGCGCGGACGCCGGGAGCGATCGTCTTCGTAAACGACGTCGAGTAGATCACGCGGCCAGCCGTGTCGAGGTCGACCATGCGAGCGACGTCCGAGCCCGAGAAGCGCAGATCGCCATACGGGTCGTCTTCGAAGATCCAGAAGCCATGCTCGGCAGCCAAATCGACGAGGCGCTGACGAACGGCGAGTGTCGTGACATTGCCGGCAGGGTTCTGGAAGTTCGGGATGATGTAGACCAGCCCGGGTGTCTTACCAGCCTTGATCGCAGCCTCGAGCGCATCGACGTCGATGCCGTCTTCGAGCAGCGGATACGCGTCGACGGTCGCGCCAAAACGCTTCAGCGTCAGGATCGTGCGGTCGTAGGTCGGAGCCTCAACAGCGGCACGTCCACCCGAGCCAGCAAACAACACCTCGGCAAGAAATGCGAAGGCCTGGAGCGAGCCGTTCGTGACGAAAACGCCGGCCGCATCGAAGCCCCAGCGATCGCCAATCCACGTGCGCAGCGGCATGTAACCCATCGGGTCGCCATAGAGCAGCATCCCCGTCGCATCCTTGTCCATAGCGCGCGCAATGGCGCTCTTGAGCTCGTCGACGGGAAGAAGGTCTGCGGACGGAACGCCGCGTGCAAAGGAGATAGTGGCCATGCCCCGCAGTCTACGAATCCGTGCGGCGTTGTGCGGCGGGTGTGATGGCGCGATTGGGGCTGGCCGTACGTTGATAGGCAGCGCGTTCCAACAAGACACCAATGCGACTCGAATGTCCAGAAGGGGCCAGACCCCATCTGGACATTCGAGTTGAGTGGCTTAGTGTTTGCCCACCAGGTCGGCCATGATCTGGGCGGTCTCGGTTGGGTTTGTACCGACGCGGACGCCCTTGGCCTCGAGTGCCTCTTGCTTGGCGGCAGCCGTGCCCGCCGAGCCGGAGATGATCGCGCCTGCGTGGCCCATCGTCTTGCCCGGAGGCGCCTCGAAGCCAGCGATGTAGGCGACGACGGGCTTCGTGATGCGCTCGGCAATCACCTCAGCCGCCTTCTCCTCCTCGTTGCCACCGATCTCGCCGACCATCACGATGTACTCGGTGTCGTCATCGGCCTGGAACAGATCGAGCGCGTCGATAAACGAGGTGCCGATGACGGGGTCACCACCGAGACCAATGATCGTCGAGTTGCCGAGACCCTTGGCTGCCAGCTCGCCACCGATCTGGTACGTGAGCGTGCCAGAGCGCGACATCAGGCCGATCGGACCGGGCTTGAAAATCTCGGCCGGGATGATGCCGATATTGGCGATACCCGGCGAAAGTGCGCCCGGGCAGTTCGGCCCAAGCAGGTGAATGCCGCGTGGTCGAATGTAGTGGTAGACCTCGAGCATGTCGTGGGCAGGGATGCCCTCGGTGATGCAGATGATCTGCGCCACGCCCGCCTCGGCGGCCTCGAGAATCGCCTCGGCCGCAAAGCGCGGTGGCACAATCACGAGCGCCGTATTGGCACCCTCGTGCTCCACGGCATCGGCCACAGAGTCGTAGACCGGAATGCCCTCGACGTCCTGCCCAGCACGGCCCGGCGTGACGCCCGCAACGACCTTAGTGCCGTAGTCGCGGTTGCGTAGCGCGTGGAACGTGCCCTCATGGCCAGTGATGCCCTGGACAACCAGGCGCGTTTCCTTGGTAGCAATGATGGCCATGACTAGCTCGCTTCCTTGGCGAGGCGGACAGCAGTCGCCGCGGCCTCGAGCATCGTCTTCTCGACCGTGATCTCTGGGCGGGCCGCCTCTGCAAGCAGCGCGCGTCCCTCCTCGGCATTGGTGCCGTCAAGGCGCACCACGATCGGTGCGCGGATCTCGGTTTTCTCGAGCGCGCTAAGCAAACCCTTGGCGACCTCATCGCAACGCGTGATGCCACCGAAGATGTTGAACAAGACACTCGTGACCATGTCGTTGCTGAGCACGATCTCGAGCGCCGTCGTGATCTTCTCGGCGCTCGCGCCACCACCCACGTCGAGGAAGTTAGCGGGACGGCCGCCGGCCTGCGCAATCACGTCGACGGTGCTCATCACGAGGCCCGCACCATTGCCGAGAATGCCGACGTCGCCATCGAGCTTGACGTAGGCGAGATGGGCCTCGCGCGCGGCCTGCTCCTGCGGATCCATCGCTGCAAGATCGCGCATCGCCTCCACATCGGGATGGCGATAGAGCGCGTTGTCATCGATCGTCACCTTGGCATCGGCCGCAAGCAGCGTGCCATCCTCGAGGAAGACGAGCGGGTTGACCTCAACCAGCATCGCGTCCTCGGATTGGAAGACGCCGTACAGCTGCGCGAGCATCGCGCCAACAGCCTTGCGCTCATCGAGCGGAATGCCCGCGGCGGCCATCAGCTGCACGCCGTGGAAGCCGCGATAGCCGAGCGCCGGATCGACATGCAGGCGCGCCAGCATGTCGGGATGGTTCGCCGCCACGTCCTCGACGTCCATGCCACCCATCGTCGTCAGCATCAGTAGCGGCATCTTGGCCGAACGGTCGAAGGTGACCGAGACGTAGTACTCCTTGGCGATCGCCACGCCGCACTCGATCAGCAGACGGCGCGTGATGTGCCCCTTGATGTCGAGGCCGAGGATCGCCTGGGCTGCAGCCTCCGCCTCGTCGGCATTCTTGACGACCTTGACGCCGCCCGCCTTGCCGCGACCACCAACGAGCACCTGGCTCTTAACGACGACGGTGCCACCGAGCTCTTCGGCCGCTGCGCGCGCCTCGGCGACCGTAAACGCAATCCGGCCCTCGGCGACAGGGATGCCCGCTTTCGCAAACAGCTCTTTCCCTTGATGCTCGTACAGATCCACGGTACCTCCCGGCTTACATCTTCTGGTACTCGGGTCCGCTGCCGCCCTCGGGCGGGGTAAAGCGGCCACCCTTGGCGGTGATGGCACCGCACTGGACGCAATTCGACGGATCCATGTGGACGCGCACCATGCCGTCGCGCGACTCGGAACCCTCGACGATCTCGTAGACCTGCGCCGGGCACATGTTGATCCACGTCTCAGCGAGCTCGCGCGGCACACGCGGCTCGTGGATCCGTAGGTGGTTCGGCTGATCGTCACGCGTCTTGTTGCCCGACAAGAAGACGCTCGACAGCTTGTCGAACGTGTACGTGCCATCGGGCGCCGTGTAGCGACTATTGAGGTGTTCGACCTCGTGCTTCGCATCGGCCGAAAAGGCAGTCGCGCCGCGAGGAATCTTGCCCTTCGAGGCAGTGATCAACGGCACGATCGAGCCGCCCAAAACCAGACCCTTCTCGAACTGCTGGCGCATGTTGCGGACCTCGTAGAGATCCTTGCCGATCTCGCCGTTACGGACCGACGAGTCGTACGCAGCCAACGCGCCGTGCGCAGTGATGTCGTGCCCAGCCCTGAGTGCAGCGTGGATCGCCTGCGCGGCCAAGATGCCCGAACGAATCGCGTAATGCACGCCCTTCAGGCGCGGCACGTTGACGAAGCCAGCGCTGTCGCCCACGAACAGCGCACCCGGCAGGCTGAGCTGGTCGGGCATCGCGTAGTAGCCACCCTCGGGGATGATCTTCGCGCCCCACTCGAGGCGCTCGCCACCCTCCAAGATGTTGCGGACCAGCGGATGCAGCTTGAGCTCTTGCAACAGGTCGTGGACGCTGAGCGACGAGTCGGCCCAGTCGAGACCAACAACGAGGCCGATCGAGACCTGATCGGGACCCATCGGATAAATCCACGAGCCACCAAACTCGCGATAGCGACCAGCACCACGCAGCGGCCAGCCAAGCGTGTGGATGATGCGATCGAGCGGCTTTTCGACCTTCCACAATTCTTTGACGCCAAGCGCGTAGATCTGCGGGTACGGGCTCGAGACATCGAAGGCCGTCATCGCCGCTTCGCGCAACTTGCCCTGCGCGCCCTCGGCGAGCACCGTCACCTGGGCCAGCACCTCAGTCGCGGGAGCCGCGCCGGGCTTCTCCACGCCTTCTTTGTCGAGGCCCTTGATGCCGGTGCGAATACCGACGACGCGCCCGTCTTCGACGAGCAACTGCTGTGCATCCGTCTCGGGCAGCACGTACGCACCGAGCGCTTCGGCTTGCTCGGCGAGCCACTTGTTGAGGGTCGCGAGCGACAGCGCATGGTTGCCGTGGTTCTTAAACTCGGGCGGTGTCGGCAGCTTGATCTGCCGCTTCTGACTGGTCAGAAAATGCACCGACTCCTTGTCGACCGCGCCGTAGGTCGGAAAGTCCTCGTCCTTGAGGTCGGGAAACAGATCGCGCAGCGGCTGCAAGTTGACCATCGCGCCACTCAGCGAGTGGCTGCCAACAGCCTTGCCCTTCTCGATGACGACAATCGGCACCTCGCCGAGCTTCTCGAGCGACTCGGGATCGTCGGCCAACAACTGACCAAGTTTGACGGCACAGGCGAGTCCCGCAGCGCCGCCACCGACGATGCAGACACCGGCGGGAATCTTGAGGTCTTCGGGTGCTGCCGGCTGATCAACCGCGTTCGCGGGATCGTACGGCGGTGGAAATTCACTAGGAAACGTAGGCATCCCCGGCACGATAGCGTGGACGGCCTACGCGCCCGGAACGGTGATCAGCTTCCTATTGGGGTCAGACCCGTTTAGGAAGTCGGATTGTCTATCCAAGTAATCCAGCGGCCCCTGACTTCCTAAAAGGGTCTGACCCCCATAGGAAGCTGATCAACAAACCAAACACCCAAGACG
>CAMAWJ010000052.1 GCA_945861955.1 Bifidobacterium breve | reverse complement strand
CCCCCACAGAATCGATTGGGGGACTCGTAGCGTCTCGGGCAGGGAGGACACCACATCCGCGCGGTTGTCATGTCCTCCCCGCCCAACGGCCGATGCAAGCACGAACCCACTGTGCCGTTCCCGCACCATCCGTCCAATCGCTGATGCGTCGGCACAAGAACTAGGGAGCGACGAAGTCGCGCAGGGCCTCGAACTTCGACGGTCCGATTCCCGGCACTTCCAGCAGGTCGTCCACGGTCTTGAAGCCACCGTGCGCATCGCGCCAGTCGAGGATGCGCTGGGCTGTCGCAGGACCAACTCCCGGCAGGGCATCGAGCGCCGTCACATCCGCACTGTTGAGATGCACGACTCCACTCGTGGCTGGCCCCGCACCCGTCGGGGCGGCGCCCGCACCGGGCGTAAAGGCCTCGGGGACAATCACCTGCTCGCCATCGATCAGCAGCGCAGCCAAATTGACCGTGATGGCATCGGCCTTGGCAGTCACGCCACCGGCCTTCTGAATCGCATCGACTATGCGCTTTCCTTGAGCAAGTTGGTAGACACCGGGGTTCTTGACGGCGCCCGTCACATAGACCACCAGCGGCTCGTCTTGGGCGGGTGCGACACCGCCGACGCCGTCGGTCACCGCGGAGGAGGTGACGATCGGCGCCGGCGGGCTCGCTTCGCCCCCACGACCACGAATGAACGTCACGGCAGCCGCGAGGAGGAGGATCGCGGCGAGTCCGAAGAGGAGCGTTCTGCGGTCGAGGTGAGGCATGGCGCCAGCCTGTCAGCCACCAGCGAACGTGCGACGCGCGGCGACGCCCAGCAAGCGCGGAGAACCACGCGGGCGGTGCGCGCTACTTGACGACGATGTTGACGAGCTTGTCCGGAATCACAATCTCCTTGACAACTTCGCGACCCGCAATGTGCTCGGCGATCTTCGGCAACTCGCGTACCAGGCGCACAACCTCGTCCTGCGGGAGACCACGCGGCAACTCGATGCGCTCGCGCACCTTGCCATTGACCTGAGCAACGCACGTAAACGTGTCGGACACCAAGAGCGCCGGATCAACCACGGGCCACGGCGACTCCCAGAGGCGGGAGCCACCCAGCTGCTCCCACAACTCCTCGGCAATATGCGGCGCAAAGGGCTGAACGAGGCAGACGAGCGTGCTGGCAGCATGGCGCAGGACCTGCCCGCCGACTGGATCGCTGATCAGTCCGTCGCGCGCCTTCTCGATACCGTTGAGCAACTCCATCGACGCAGCGATCGCAGTGTTGAATTGCAGGCGCCGGTCGATGTCCTCGGTGACGCGCTGCGTCGTCTGGTGCGTCAGGCGCAGCAGGTCGAGCGCCGCTCCCTCTGCCCTGCTCGGCGCAGCGGGCAACGCCTCGCCCGGCACCTCACTCGCGATGCGCTGAACGGCCTTCCAGAGACGGTCGAGGAAGCGCGACGGTCCGAGCACGCCACTGTCCGACCATTCCTTGTCCTGGTCGGGCGGCCCCATAAAGAGCACGTACATGCGCAGGGCGTCGGCGCCATAGCGATTGACGATCGCGTCGGGAGCAACCACCTTGCCCTTCGACTTGGACATCTTGGCGCCGTCCTTGTAGATCATCCCCTGCGTGAAGAGGTTCGCGAACGGCTCCTCGAAGCCGACAAAGCCCGCATCGAACAAGACCTTCGTAAAGAACCGGCTGTAGAGCAGATGCAAGATCGCGTGTTCGACCCCGCCGATGTACTGGCCAACCGGTAGCCACCAGTCGACCGCAGCCTTGTCGAAGACCTGCGTGTCGTCGTGCGCCGAGATGTAGCGCAGGTAGTACCAAGAGGAATCGACAAACGTGTCCATCGTGTCGGTCTCGCGCAACGCCGCGGCGCCACAGGTCGGACAGGGCACGCTGCGCCACTCCTCGGCCGCAGCCAAGGGCGAGCGGCCCTTCGGGGCGTAGTCCTCAATCTCGGGCAAGACCACTGGCAGGTCGGCGTCCGGCACAGGCACGAGGCCGCAGGACGGGCAATCGATGATGGGGATTGGCGCGCCCCAATAGCGCTGGCGCGAGACGAGCCAGTCGCGTAGGCGATAGGCGGTCTTCGTCTCGCCCCGCCCCTCCTCTGCCAGCCACGCAGCGACCGCCGTCTTGGCCTCCGAGACCGCGAGCCCATCGAACTGGCCCGAGTTGACGAGCAAGGCGTCCTCGCCGGCCGACGTGTAGGCCTCGACCTGCACATCGACCTCGCCATCGGCCGCAGCGACAACCTGGCGAATCGGGAGTCCGAACAGCGTTGCGAAGGCGTGGTCGCGATCGTCGTGACCCGGCACGGCCATGATTGCGCCGGTGCCGTACTCGACGAGCACGTAGTCGGAGACCCAGACCGGGATCTCCTCGAGCGTGACGGGATTGACGACGCGCCGGCCAGTGTCGACACCCGTCTTGGGCCGGTCGTCGCGCATACGGTCGGCGACCGACTCGGCACTACGGCGACGGACGTAGTCCATCACCTCGGCCTCGGCGGCCGTGCCCTGCACGAGCTCGCTGATCAGTGGATGCTCGGGTGCGAGCACGAAGAAGGTGGCGCCAAACAAGGTGTCGGGACGCGTCGTAAAGACGGGGATCTCGGCCTCGCTATCGACGACGCGGAAGACCACCTCGGCACCGTGCGAGCGCCCGATCCAATTGCGCTGCATCGTCAACACGCGCTCGGGCCAGTTTTCCAACTGGTCCATGTCGTCGAGCAGGCGATCGGCGTAGTCGGTGATGCGGAAGAACCACTGGTCGAGATCGCGCGCCTCGACCTCGGCGCCGCAGCGCTCGCAACAGCCATCGACGACCTGCTCGTTGGCAAGCACGGTTTGATCCTGCGGACACCACTTGACGGCAGCCGTGCGCTTGTACGCCAGGCCGCGCTCGAACATCTGCAAAAAGATCCACTGGGTCCAGCGATAATAGGCAGGGTCCGACGTCGAGAGCTCGCGGCTCCAGTCGATCGACCAGCCCATCCGCAACATCTGTTCGCGGATGCGAGCGATGTTATGCGCAGTTACCTCGGCGGGCTTGCCACCCGTCTTGATCGCCGCATTCTCGGCCGGGAGACCAAACGAGTCGTAGCCCATTGGGTGAAGGACTTGAAAACCGGTGCGACGACGAAAGTGCGAGACGACGTCGCCCATCGTGTAGTTGGTGACATGCCCCATGTGCAGATCGCCGGACGGATACGGCAGCATCTCGAGGACATACGCCCGCGGCCGCTCGTCATTGGCGGGGTCAATCGGATTGGGTGTCTCAAACGCGCGCTC
Organism: Bifidobacterium breve; assembly: GCA_945861955.1. Classification (GTDB taxonomy): domain Bacteria; phylum Actinomycetota; class Thermoleophilia; order Gaiellales; family F1-60-MAGs149; genus F1-60-MAGs149. The sequence continues at coordinate 4,018 of CAMAWJ010000052.1, read as the reverse complement.
GTCCGCCCAGACGGCCTGCCAACGGGCTTCGATTGCTTGAGGGTCGTAACGCTCCACAAGGGCAGGATACGTGGCGCTCGCTCGGAGCACGGCACTGCAGGCATCAAAAACTGGTGAGTATCGCGACTCATCGCAAATCGAATGACGTGCGAATAGAGACGTGGATACAAGTGCGTGTCTACGTTAACGACGGAGGAGTAAACATGGAACTGACTTCGACACAAGAGATAATCTTGTGGGCCGGAACAATCGGGATGGCGCTTGGCGCGATAATTATCGCTGCGATCGGCTTCCGGCTACCAAAAGCTGAGCGGCATCACGTGACGGCGAGCTTCTTCGTCTGCGCGATCGCAGCGGTTGCCTATTACGCCATGGCGACCGGCATCGGCACGATCACGGTCAACGGGTATGAGATTTTCTTCGCCCGATACGCCGACTGGGTGCTCACGACTCCTCTGCTCTTGCTCGGCCTCGTAACCGTCGGCATCGCTGCAGTGGCGGGTGGAGAAGCTGGGCGTGAGCGAGCCGGATTGATTGGCTTCGTGATTGGTGCGGACATTCTGATGATCATCACGGGCTTCGTCGCGGCACTCCGCAACGGCCACGACGATAAGTGGGTCTGGTACGCAATCAGCTGCGTGTTCTTCCTGCTCGTCCTCTGGGCTGTCTACGGTCCCGTCAAGGAGTACGTGTCCAGCACGATGAAGCCGCTGTACATGCGCCTCTTGACGATCCTCACGGTCCTGTGGCTGATCTACCCCGTTCTCTGGGCTCTCGGCACCGAAGGCTCGGGCACATTGAGCCTCACGGGCGAAATTGCCGTCTTCGCGGTGATCGATGTTATCGCCAAGGTCGGCTTCGGCATCCTGCTCGTCACGGGTGTTGGCAAAGCGGCCAAGCACGTCGCTTAAAGCGTTGTTGCTGGTCCGAGCTTCGAGCCTCCGTGGCTCGAAGCTCGGACCGCTATGCGCTCCCCCAGCGCGCGAGTGCACCACCATCCGCACGGGTGGCGCTGATGCGCAGCAGCCGGTTGTATTTCGCCAGTCGCTCTGACTGCGTCAATGAGCCAACTTTTAGCTGACCCGGGCCAGCGGCGATCGCCAAATCGGCCAGCCAGTCGTCTTCTGTCTCGCCTGAGCGGGCACTCACGATGACGCGCCAGTTGGCCTCGCGGGCACGTGCACCCACAGCGAGTGCGTCCGACAACGTGCCGACCTGATTGGCCTTGACCAGCACCGCATTGGCAGCATCGGTCGAGATCGCCTGCTCGAGGCGATCGAGTTGGGTACAGAGGAGATCATCGCCAATGATCTGGACCCGTGACTCAAGCGCGGCTGTCAGCCGCGGCCAGGGTGCCCAATCGTCCTCACCAAACGGATCCTCGATGCTGACGATCGGAAAGTCCTGAGTCCACGCGATCAGGCGCTCGGACCACACGTCCGCCGTGACGGTCTCGTTGTCTGCAGCGAGGCGATAGCCACCCTCCGCGACAAGGTGGCTCGCAGCCACGTCGAGGCCGATCGCGATCTCGTCGCCCGGCGCGAAACCCGCACGCTCGATTGCGGCCACGAGGAGTTCGAGACCATCGCGATTGCCAAGATCGGCGGCAAAGCCACCCTCGTCGGCACGCAGCAGCGTCCGCCCGCGAGCGCGCAGTTCGTCGGCCAGCGCGGCGAGCACGCGCGCGACGTGCTCGATCGCCTCCGGAAACGTTGTGGCCGCGACGGGAATGGCGAGATAGTCCTGGAGATCAACACTGTGCTCGGCGTGGAGTCCACCCGACAGGGCATTGATCATCGGCCTCGGCAGCACGGATGACTGATCGCCACCCAGGTGCTGCCACAGCGGCACGTCTTGCGCGAGCGCGGCAGCGCGCGCTGTCGCCACCGAGGCAGCGAGGATCGCGTTGCCGCCGAGTCGCGAACAGTTTGGTGTGCCATCGAGGCTGCGCAGCGTGGCGTCGATCAACGCGCGCTCAGTCGCATCCAGTCCCCGAAGGGCCGCACTGATCTCGCCCTCGACGTTGGCGATGGCACGCAAGACGCCACGCCCGGAGTAGCGCGCCGCATCGCCATCGCGCAGCTCGACAGCCTCGTGCCGTCCCGTCGAGGCGCCGGAGGGGACGCTGGCGCGGGCGGTGATACCCGAGCTGAGTGTGACCTCAGCCTCCACGGTGGGTCGGCCGCGCGAATCGAGCACTTCGTAGGCGCGCAGGCTGGCGATGCAGCTGCTCACGGCGCTCCCACCTCGACGCGCTCGATCGCCTGCAGGGCCGTCGTTGGCGGGCGCAAGAGCAGCGATCGGCCAACTGCACGCGCCAGTCTCTGCGAGCGCTCATCGAGATACTCAGCGGGCGACTTGCCGTCGACGCGCGCCACCATCAGGATACCGAGCTCGCAGATTGTCGCGGGCTCGTCGATTAGTGCCTCGGCCTGCTCGCGGTAGGCGCCATAGAAACCCCGCGCCAAGGCCGCAAACAGGGCCCGTTGGCGCGGCATATGCAACGCCTTCAGACAGAGATGATTGAGACAGAAGGCGACATCGAAGACCGGGTCGCCCCAATGCGCAACCTCAACGTCCAGCACCAGCATCCGATCGGGATACGCAATCAGGTTCTTGGGTGCGTAATCGCCGAGCACGAGCGCACGGCGCGTCGCGAGCAGACGCGCGATCTCGGCGTCGATCAGTTCGGCGAGGTCGGGGTGTCGCGCCGCCACACTGCGGTGATACGGGTCGATTCGGCCTTCCACCATCGTCTGCACGTCGTCGAAGTCGACAGCGGCCTCAGGATCACTGGCGGAGGCCGTATGAATTCGACCAAGCAAGTCCCCCGCACGGCACCCGTCACGGAGATCGAGCTGGCTGGCCAACAGCAATTCCTTCCACGGCGTGCCGCCCGGCGGCGCGCAGGTCATGCCAAAGGCGTGGTTGGCGTCGTCGATAAAGACCACCGAGGGCGCGACACCCGGTCCGAGGAGACGATTGATCGTGCTCAAGCAGCGATGCTCAACTGCGCTGCGTCCGACGTCATACGCCCAGACGTCGGCGACCCGCAGAAACGGCAGCGCCTGCTTGACCACCAGACATCCGGTGTCCCACTCCACGCACCAGACATCGTTAGAAATGCCTCCACCGAGAGCACGGACGGTGCAATCGTTCGAGGCCGGCACGACGCCGCGTTCGACCAGATACGGCACCAGCGTGGTGGCAGTGAGTTCCACCTGCGCAGTATCCACGATTGCACCTACCCTTAGCCCGTGGAGCAACCGACAGCGATCGAAGTACGAGGCGCGAGTCGTCGGTATGGCAGCATCCAAGCGCTCGACAACGTGACGCTGACCATCGATGCACCCGCCACCGGACTGCTTGGCCAGAACGGTGCTGGCAAGTCGACACTGATGAAGGCGATCCTTGGGCTCGTGCGCTTGGACGCCGGCGAGATCGACGTCCTCGGGCACAATGCGCGCCGCGACGGCGAACAGGTGCGGCGGCGCATTGGCTATGCCCCCGAGCATGAATGCTTGCCGCCCGAGCTGACGGCCGCCGATCTCTGCCGACATCTCGCAGAGCTGCGTGGACTCTCGCGCGCCGACGCAATCCGTCGCGCATCGGAGGTGCTGTTCGCGGTCGGCCTTGAGGAGGAGCGCTCGCGCGTGATCGGTGGTTTTTCGCTGGGCATGCGCCAGCGCGTCAAGCTGGCACAGGCACTCGTCCACGCACCCGAACTGATCATTCTCGACGAGCCAACCAATGGCCTCGACCCCGCGCAACGTGCCGAGATGCTCGACGTCATCCGCCGCGTATCGCGCGACCTCAACGTCCGCGTGCTGATTTCGTCGCACATCCTCGATGACATTCGCCGCACCTGCGATGCCGTCGTGGTGATGCGCAACGGCTCCGTGACTCTGGCCCGTCCACTCGCGGCGGAGGCCGACGAAGCCGACGTGTTGCGCGCCGAAACCGTCTCAGATTCTGCACCGTTTGTAGCCGCGATGACGGCCGCTGGCCTCGACTGCAC
>CAMAWJ010000051.1 GCA_945861955.1 Bifidobacterium breve | reverse complement strand
ATCGATTACGCCGATGCGAAGGTTCACGTCCTCACGCATGCGCTGCACTACGGCTCGGGCGTTTTCGAGGGCATCCGCGCGTACGAGACGGATCAGGGCACGGGCGTCTTTCACCTGACCGACCACTTGAATCGGCTCAAGCGCTCGGCTGCGCAGTACTACATGGAAATCCCCTATTCGACCGAGACGCTCGCTGCTGCCGTGCACGAGACGATCAAGGTCAACAACTTGCCTTCCTGCTACATCCGCCCGCTGGTCTTCCGCGGCGCTGGCGAGATGGGCGTCAACCCGCTCAACTGCCCGGTCCACACGATGATCGCAGTCTGGAAGTGGGGAGCCTACCTCGGCGACGAGGCAATCGAGAACGGCATTCGCTGCATGATCTCGTCCTGGCGCCGCATCGGCCCCAACATGATTCCGGCCACGGCCAAGGCCTCCGGCCAGTACCTCAACTCGCAGCTCGCGAAGATGGAGGCACTCAAGCACGGCTACGACGAGGCGATCCTCCTTAACGAGGCTGGCCTGGTTGCTGACGGCTCGGGCGAGAACGTCTTCGCGGTGATGAACGGCAAGCTCTACACCCCGCCGATCAGCGCCTCGTGCCTGCCGGGCATTACGCGCCACGCGGTGATGGAGATGGCTGCCACCGTTGGCATCGAGACGGTCGAGCACGATCTGACGCGCGCCGAGCTGTATTTCGCCGACGAGCTGTTCCTGACCGGCACGGCCGCCGAGGTTACCCCGGTTGCCTCGCTCGACGATCATCACATTGGCACGGGCCCGATCACGAAGCAGATCCAGAAGCTGTTTTTCGACACGGTCCACGGTCGTCACGAGCTGTCGAAGACCTACCTCGAGTTTCCCTCCTGAGGTGAGCGCCACCGGCGCACCAATCCCCCTCGCGCAGCCGGACATCGGTCCGCGCGAGGAAGAGCTCGTGCTCGAGGTGTTGCGCTCGGGCATGCTCTCGCTTGGTCCGATGGGGCCGCGCTTCGAGCGTGCCTTCGCCGACTGGGTCGGAGTCAAGTACGCGGCCGCAGTCTCGAGCGGCACCGCGGGTCTTCATCTCGGCCTCGTGCAGGCTGGCATCGGGCCTGGCGATGAGGTGATCACCTCGCCGTTCTCGTTCATCTCGTCTGCCAACTGCGTGCTGCATGCGGGAGCGGATGTGGCCTTCGCGGAAGTCGATCCGATCTCGTTCAACCTCGACCCGGCAGCGGTCGAGGCGGCGATCACACCTCGCACCAAGGCGATCGTTCCTGTGCACATCTTCGGGCTGCCCTGCAAGATCGAGGAGATTCGCTCGATCGCCGATCGACACGGTCTGGCGATTATCGAGGACGCTGCCGAGGCACTTGGCGCCCAGCGTCAGGGGCAGATGATCGGTACGCACGGCTCGCCGGCGATCTTCGCGTTCTATCCCAACAAGCAGATGACAACGGGCGAGGGTGGCATCGTCACGACCGATGACGAAGCGGTCTACGAGCGCATCTTGAGCCTGCGTAACCAAGGTCGTTCCGACGCCGGCGCCTGGCTCGAGCATGACCGCCTCGGTTGGAACTACCGCATGGATGACCTCTCGGCCGCCGTGGGGTTGGCTCAGGTCGAACGACTCGACGAGATCCTTGGCAAGCGGTCTGTCGTCGCGGAGCGCTACAACGTGCTGCTCGATGCGATCCCTGGCATCGAACTGCCGGCGGTAGTGCCGGGTGACACGCGCTCGTGGTTCGTCTACACCGTCCTGCTTGAGGAAGGCGTCGGCCGGAATGCCGTGATCGAACTCCTCGCTGAACGCGGCGTCTCGTCCAAGCCCTACCTGCCGTCGATCCATCTTCAACCGTTCTATCAGGCGCGCGGGCATCGACCCGGCGAGTTCCCAATCTGTGAGGGCATCTCGGCTCGCGCCCTGGCGCTGCCGTTCTTTGGCGCCCTCAGCGAGGAGCAGCAGCAGCGTGTCGCGGATGAGTTGGCAGCGGTGCTTACAAATCCGCCGGTGGTGTCCAGTACGGTTGGCTGATGGCCGGAGTCGTCGCAACGCCCGTCGTCGCCTATTCGACGACGACCAGTTGGATCGCAGCACCCGCGATTGGTGCGGGCGATTTTGCGTGGCTGGAGGTCGGTCGCAACGACGGCACTGTTCGGACGGTCGCTGCCTTTCGAGGTGATCGGCTGATCGTGCGCACAGCCGGCAAGAATGCGACCGTCGTCGACCAGCCGTGTGAGACGACACCGTGTAACGCCGTGCAGGCGCCCGTCACCGGTGCGACTGGTGCGTTTGCCTATGCCGTCGCATTCCCCGGAACGGGCGGCTACGTCGCCAGCGTGGGCGCCACTGGTGCCTCCAATCTGGTCGCGGAGGACACCACCGATCCGGCGGCGATCACCACGCCACATCTCGTTACCACTACTGGCTCGGCCGTCGTTTGGGCTGATAACAACGCGATCTTGATCGCACCCAATGTGGGTGGCACGGCGGCGATCTTGGTGGCGGCCGAGCAATCCGGAGGCGAGCTGACGTCGTTGTCTGCCGGCGCTGCGGGGATTGCCTGGTCGGCGCGAACGGCGGCCGGCGGAACCATGGTTGGCTTTCGAGCCGTGACAGGAGAGGTCTCGATCCGCGCGCAAGAGCCGACCGCCGCAACGGCGACGCTCTACTCGGTTGCCGTGGCTGACGATGGCACGATCGTTGCGAACCGGCGCACGCTCAGCAAGGGGTTACAGCAGCTGGTCGTCGTGGCCTACGCGCCCGACGGTACGAAGCGCACGCTGCTGAAGTCGGTGCCCTTCTCGAAGCAGGAAAGCTTCGAGGTGACACGCCCCTCCGTCGCGGGAGAACTCGTTGCAGTGCGTCGACGCGAGGGACAAGGTGGGACGCAGGATGCGCTCTGGGTTGTCAATTTGGCGACGGGCAAGAGCACCCGCGTGACTGCTGTTGAGCGGTCCACAGCACGGCTCTCCGATCCTGCCTTTGGTGCTGGGCGCCTCGTCTGGGCGCGTACCGATCTGGCGGGCGGCCGACTCGTCAAGTCGCGCATCTACTCGGCCGCCGTACGCGGCTAGAGCGAGGCTGACATGCTCGTCGTTGCTGCCATGGATGGTCGTGCCAATCGCGCTAGATCGGCGATACGTAGAGCGTAATCTTGGTGCCGAGTGGGACCTTGCTGCCGGCCGAAGGCTCAACGCTAAAGACACGATCGGCAGGACGAAGCAGACCATCGGCATTGATCGCCTGCGGCACCAGCCCAACCTCAGCGAGACGTTGACTGGCCTCGTCTACGGTCAGGCCAATGATGTTCGGGACGATGGCGCCCGCGTAGGTACCGCTTGCAGAGATCGTGACGACCGAGCCGAGTGGTGCTGGCTTTCCGCTCGCTGGTTCTTGGTTGACGACAGAACCGATCGGTAGGCCATAGCTATCCTGCTGATCGAGGATGACGACGCGGAATTGGGCTGCCTCGAGACGGGCCACGGCGGCTTCCATCGAACTAGGCGCTGATGCGGAGGCGATGACGTCTGGTACGAGCACGCTTGGCACGCGTCGTGCGACGATCAGCGTGACGATGCTGCCCGTTTCTACAGCGGCGAGCGGCGATGGCGTCTGGACCACGACAGTGCCAGGATCTTCTCCTGGCGCAGCGGGCCGATACTGGAACCGAATCTGAAGCCCGGAGCCCGTTGATATTCGGATCGCCTTGCGCTTCGTGGACGCCGTAAAATCGGGGACTGACACGAGGTTCGTTTCGCAGGGCCCGATCGTGCTTGGTGCTAACGCATTTGCCCACACGACAACGATTGCGTGCTTACACCCAGGTGGCACGCGCTGATTGGTTCGCGGGTCGATCGAGATCGAGGAGGATGGCTCGCCCACTGGAGCGTCCCAATCTTCGACCGGTAGACCACGCATGGCCGACTTCATGAACGTCGAAAACATGATTGCCGGATAAGTGCCGCCGTAGACGGGACCGCCGTTGAAGGCGCGCCGCATCGGCAAAGCGGGGTTTTCATGCCCGACCCAGGTCGCGGTTGCGCGCTGTGGCGTAAAGCCGACAAACCACGCGTCTTTGAAGTCCGAGGTGGTACCCGTCTTGCCGGCCACGGGGCGACCAATCGCCGCGGCGGTACCTGAGCCCGCATCATTAGCAATGACACCCTTCATTGCGTCGATCGTTGCCAGCGCGTGGTCAACGGGAACGGCCTGAATGGAAATGGGTGTGTTAGTCAGGGTGGAGCCATCAGGAAACTCAATCCGTCTAATCGAGATCGGCTCCATTGACGGATCGGTGATGCCCGAGTCGGGCGAATGGAAGAGGACGGAGCCACCGACCCGCAGCCCACTGTTGGCAATCGTGGCGTAGGCGTGTGCCATTTCAAGTGGTGTCACGCCCACGTAGAGGCCGCCGAGACCGATGGCTGGTTGGCCCGCGTCGATCGGCGAGATGATGCCCAGCCGGTGGGCTACGTCGGCAATCACGGAGGGCTTAATCAGCATCGTCAGCTGTGCGAACACCGTGTTGTCAGACTCGATTAGCGCCTCGTGCAGGGTGAGGTCCTTGCCATAGCTGTTCTCGTTGTTCGAGACGAACCAGAACTGGCCACCGCCGAGATCAAAGAGCACCTTCTCGCTGCGGAAGGTGGTTGTCGGGCGAACACCCACTTGGAACGCTGCGAGTAGGTCGAAGGGTTTGAAGGCCGAGCCGGGCTGACGATGCGCATCGGCTGGGACGTTGAATTGGTGTTTGATTGAGTAGGGCTTGCCGCCGGCCATCGCCCGGACCTCGCCTGTTTTGGGGTCGATCGAGACAAGCGCGCCTTGTGGTCCGCCTGTGCGGGGGAGCGTGTTCTTGAGTGTCTCCTCCGCGACGCGCTGTTCGTTCATGTCCAGCGTCGTGACGACCTTCATGCCCCCGCCGAAGGTCTGGCCGGTCCCGAACTTGTTGACGAGTTGCTCGGTGATGAACTGCACCCAGTAAGGCAGCGTGGTGTCGAGTGGTTTGGGTTCGATGCGTGTGACTGGCAGTAGGCGGCGGCCCTTCTCGACGGCAACCGTGTCGGCGTCCAGGTAGCCCTGGGCACCCATCTGCTGCAGCACCACGTTGCGGCGGGCGAGCGCCGACTCTGGACTGGCAATCGGATCGTACGTCGAGGGCGATTTGAGGACGGCGGCCAAGAGTGCGGAGTCGGCCGGGTCGAGGTCGCGCGCGGACAAGCCGAAGTAGTACTTCGCGGCGCTCTCCACGCCGTAGGTGTTGTGCCCAAAGTAGACGGTGTTGAGGTACGCCGTCAGGATGCGATCCTTCGACCAGCGCTGTTCGAGTTGCCAGGCGAGGGAGGCCTCACGGACCTTGCGTTGCACGGTTTGCGTGTTCGTCAGGTAGGTGTTCTTGACGAGCTGCTGCGTGATCGTACTGGCGCCCTCGTTGGTCCCGGAGGCGAAGCGGTTGAAGAGCGCACGGGCAATGCCGTTGGGGTCGACGCCATTGTGCTCGTAGAAGCGCTTGTCCTCCACAGAGACGACTGCGTTCTTCATGTCCTTGGAGATTTGGTTGCTTTGCACGATCACGCGCGACTCACTCGAGCGGAGAATGGCGACGCGTCGTGGCGTGCCGGTCGTGCCCGTCACCCAGATTGAGCCGTCCTGCGCGAGATCTGTCGTGTTCCCATCGAACTGGCGGAGGTCTGGGAGGTTCGTGCTGATCGCGGTGATGAACCCGTAGCTCGCCGCCGAGACCAGCACGAGGCCGAGCAGGAACACGATCAGCGTCACGCGTAGCCAGCGCCAGCGACGTCGCCGTGGGTCCTCGTAGGGGCCTGTCGGCTCCGGTAACTCGAGGGCGAGGCGACCAGAGCGGCGGAGGAGGGATCTTCGTCGGGCCATAGGTGTAGGCACACTCACAGGAGCGCGCCTACGCATGGTATCCCGCACGCGCCCGGTCCGCGCGGTTATTCTCCGTATCTGGATGTCGGATCACCTTCGCCCACTGCTCCGTAATGCCGTCGATGTGCTGCCACAGGGCGCGCTCGAGAAGCGGCTGGCCGAGGCCGCTGAGGCTCAACGTCCGCTACGCGTCAAACTTGGGCTCGATCCAACCGCAGTCAGCGTGACGCTTGGTTGGTCGGTCGTCCTCTCGAAGTTGGCGGCCTTCCAGGAGGCCGGGCATTTGCCGGTCTTGATCGTCGGTGACTTTACGGCGCGGGTGGGCGACCCGAGCGGCAAGTCGAAGACGCGACCGATGTTGACGCCCGAGCGGATTGCCGCCAACGAGGCCGACTACCTCCGTCAGTTCTCGAAGATCCTCGACGTCGACCGGATTGAGATTCGTCATAACTCTGAATGGCTTGGCGAACTCGGTGCGGGTGGCCTGCTCGATCTTGCTGCCAAGTCGACGCTGGCCCAGATGCTCGAGCGCGACGACTTCAACAAGCGCTACACGGGGAGCGCGCCGATCTCGCTCCAAGAATTGCTCTACCCATTGCTGCAGGGCTACGACTCCGTGGCGATCAACGCCGACGTCGAGATCGGTGGCACCGACCAGAAGTTCAACTTGTTGGTTGGTCGCGACCTGCAGGAGCAGGCCGGGATGCCACAGCAGTCGATCATGACGCACGAGTTGCTGGTCGGTACGGACGGTACGCAGAAGATGAGCCAGTCGCTCGGCAACTTTGTCGGTCTCGACGATCTGCCCGTCGAGATGTACGGCAAGACGATGTCGATTCCCGACGAGGCAATGCCGGCCTGGTACCGCCTTGCCTCGGGCCTGCCCGAAGACGACGTCAGCGCTCGGATCGCGGCACTGGCGGCGGGGGAGACCGAGCCGGTTGAGGCTAAACGCGCCTTGGCCTTCGCGATCACGGCGCGCTTTCACAGCGAGGAAGAGGCCGAAGAGGCCGCAGACGCATTCCGACGTCAGTTCGCTGAGCACAAGATTCCCGAGGACATTCCGACCGCCATTCTTGGCGCGGAGCCGATCGTGCACCTGCCGGCGTTGCTCGTGGATCATCTTGGCGTTGCATCGCGTGGCGAGGCGCGCCGCTTGATTACAGGCGGTGCCGTGCGTTTGGACGGCGAAACGGTCGAGGAGATTGACCTGCCGCGCGAGGCCCTCGTTGGTCGTGTTTTGCAGCGTGGGCGCAGGGATTTTGTGCGCCTGATCACCGGCTGAGCACCGACAGTGTTCTACCGGCGCACCGTTCTTGTGGTCTAGGGTACTGTGCGACCTGTCGCGCAAGGAACGGCGGTTGACCGCTGTCTGCGCGCGATTGTCGTGGAAGGTGCTGTGGGAATCTTCGGATCTCTGCTACTCTCAGCGGTCGCGCCATTGGCGTGTGGTCTTTGAAAACCGAGCAATGGAACGACTATGCGAAACCCTTGGGTTTCGTGCAGTCGTCTAACGAGTTTTATGCCAGCGGCAGTGGGTAGCAATACCCACTGGACGCACGCGCAATAGACGTCTAC
>CAMAWJ010000050.1 GCA_945861955.1 Bifidobacterium breve | reverse complement strand
GCGTTGCCGACCACGAGGCAATCGACGACGAGCACGCGCTCGCGCTGGTGCGCGAGGCGGTTCGCACGCTCGGTCCTGCACCCACCCCAACCTGGCACGTCGACGCTGCCGAAGACCCGCTGCACGACCCGGAAGACCTGCTTGGCATCGTCCCCGTCGACTACCGCGTGCCGTATGACGTGCGCGAGGTCATTGGTCGCATCGTCGATGGCAGCCGCTTCCACGAGTTCAAGCGCGACTATGGCGAGACGCTGGTCTGCGGCTTCGGCTCGATCGAGGGCCAGCCGGTTGCGATTCTTGCCAACAATGGCGTGCTCGTTTCGGCTGCCGCCCTCAAGGGCGCGCACTTCGTCGAGCTCGCCTGCCAACGCAAGTTGCCGCTCGTCTTCCTGCAGAACATCACGGGCTTTATGGTCGGTACGCGTGCCGAGCATGGTGGCATTGCCAAGGATGGTGCGAAGCTCGTGACGGCCGTGTCGTGTGCGCAGGTACCGAAGTTCACCGTCATCATCGGCGGCTCGTTTGGTGCCGGCAACTACGGCATGTGTGGACGGGCCTTCCAGCCGCGCCAGCTGTGGGCTTGGCCGAACGCGCGCACCGGTGTGATGGGCGCTGAGCAGGCCGCACTCGTCTTGGCGCAGGTCGGTAGCGACGCGGCCGAAGAGGCTCGCGTGCGACTCGAAGACGAGAGCGACGCGTACTTCTCCACCGCACGCCTCTGGGATGACGGCCTGATCGACCCGCGCGACACGCGCCGTGTCCTCGCACTCGGCATCGCCGCTGCCGGTAGCGCTCCCGTGCCCGACGCCAGCTTCGGTGTCTTCCGGATGTAGCCATGAGCAATGCTGTCTCCACCACCCGTGACGGCGACGTCCTGCGCGTCACCTTGACGCGCCCCGACCGACGCAATGCCTTTGATGCGGCGACGATCGACCAGCTGACGGCCGCCTTTAGCGACGTCGGTGACGCTCGTGTCGTGCTCTTGTCGGGCGAGGGCCCCAGCTTTAGCGCGGGCGCCGATCTCGATTGGATGCGGGCTAGCGTCGACCTTGACGCCGAGGCAAACCGCGTCGAAGGTCTGCGCCTTGCCACCCTGTTTGCGACGATCGATGCCTGCCCGGCCCCCGTCGTCGCTGCCGTCCATGGCCATGCCCTTGGTGGTGGCGCGGGCCTCGTCGCCACGGTCGATATCGCCGTCGCCCAGACCGACACCATGTTTGGCTTTACCGAGGTGCGGATCGGTCTAATCCCGGCCACGATCTCGCCGTACGTGATCGACCGCATCGGTACGACAGCGGCGCGGCGCTATCTGCTGACTGCCGAGCTGTTCGATGCCATGGAGGCACAGCGCATTGGCCTGGTCAGTGCCGTTGCGGACGACGCTGCAGCGGAGACCGAGCGGCTGGTCGAGACGCTGCTGACGGTTGGCCCAGACGCTGTGCGCATCACCAAGCAGCTGGTGCGCGAGCGCCCGTCGAACGAGGAGCTCGCACGGTTGATCAGCGAGGTGCGCGCCTCGGCCGAGGGCCAGGCTGGCCTCCAGGCATTCCTTGCGCGAGAAGATCCACCGTGGCGATCAGCTCGATCCTGATCGCTAACCGCGGCGAGATCGCCGCCCGCATCGCCCGGACCTGTCGCGAGCTCGGCATCGAGTCGATCGCAGTGCAGGCGCCCGACGACCGCGACGCCTTCCACACGCGTGCCTGCGATCGCGTGGTCGAGATCGCCTCGTACCTCGACGCCGACGCAATCGCCATGGCCGCGCGCGAGAGCGGTGCCGACGCGGTGCACCCGGGCTATGGCTTTTTGTCGGAGCGCGCCGACGCGGCCCGTACGGTCGAGGCCGCCGGTGTGATCTGGATTGGCCCGAGCCCCGACGTGCTCGAGCGCGCGGGCGACAAGCTGGAGGCCAAGGCGATTGCCGAGGCCGCTGGCGTGCCTGTGCTCCCGCAGGGCGATCCCGCAACGGTTGGCTATCCGCTGCTGATCAAGGCGGCGGCCGGTGGTGGCGGACGTGGGATGCGCATCGTGCGTTCGGCCGACGAGCTTGAGGAAGCCACAGCCGCCGCAGCGCGCGAGGCCGAGACGGCGTTTGGTGACGGGCGCGTGTATGCCGAGCGCCTCGTCGAGCGCCCGCATCACGTCGAGATCCAGCTGCTCGCCGACTCCCACGGCGGCGTCATCTCGCTGGGCGAGCGCGACTGTTCGATCCAGCGTCGGCACCAGAAGGTGCTCGAAGAGAGCCCCTCGCCCATCGTCGACGACGCGCTGCGCGCACGGCTCGACGCGGCCGCGATTGCCTTCGCTCGCGCCGCCAACTATTGTGGTGCTGGCACGGCTGAGTTTCTCGTCAGCAGCGATGAGATCTGGTTTCTCGAGCTCAATGCCCGCATCCAGGTCGAGCACCCAGTGACCGAGCTGGTGACGGGCGTTGATCTGATCGCCGAGATGATCCGCATCGCCGATGGTGGCCACGTGCCTGCTGCCCCGACGCCGAGTGGCCACGCGATCGAGGTGCGTCTCTACGCCGAGGATCCGCTGACGTTCCTGCCTCGCGTGGGCCGCATACGCGAGCTCGAGCTGCCCGAGGGCATCCGTATCGACCTCGGCATCGCGGCAGGCGACCAGGTGCCAACGGGCTACGACCCGATGATCGCCAAGCTGATTGCCCACGGCGAGACGCGTGGCGACGCGCTCGAGCGCCTGACTACCGCTCTCGACGAGACACGCGTCGCGGGCGTGATCACCAACCTGCCGTTCCTGCGCTGGCTCGTATGCCAGCCGGAAGTGCTCGCCGGCACAGCCACCACCGCATTTCTCGAGGACCATCCGCCACTCAGCACACGTCGAGCGCCAAGTGGAGCCTTCGCCGGAGCCTGGCGCCTCGGCACGGACACAACTGCGCGCTTTCCGGTACCGCAATCACCCGATTGGACCGCGGTCGCGGGCAGTGGCGACGGGCGACTGATCGCGCCGATGCCTGGCATCGTGCTCTCGCTCGCTGTCACCACAGGCCAAGAGGTCGCCGAGGGCGAGCTAATCGCCGTGCTCGAGGCAATGAAGATGGAGCATCGCCTCGAGGCACCGTTCGCCGGCACGGTTGCCAAGCTCGGTGTAGAGCAGGGCGCCTTTATCGATGCGGGCGCGCTGATCGTGGCGATCGAGCCGAACTAGCAGTCCGAATTAGAGCCCGAGACTACGGGCGATCACGAGACGCTGCACCTCGTTGGTGCCCTCACCGATCTCAAGCACCTTCTGGTCGCGGTAGATGCGCGAGATCGGATACTCGTCCATGTAGCCGTAGCCACCGTGGATCTGGACGGCCTCGTTGACCGCACGATTCGACGCCTCACCGGTGTAGAGCTTGGCGATCGCCGCCTCCTGGGCAAACGGGCGGCCCTGATCCTTCAGCCACGCAGCGCGGTAGACAAGCGCGCGCGCGGCAGCCAATTCGACGGCCATATCGGCGAGCTTGAACTGGATCGCCTGGAACTTTGCGATCGGCTTGCCAAATTGGTTGCGTGACTTCGCGTACGCGAGCGACAGGTCGTAGGCGGCCTGCATCGTGCCGAGACCCATCGCGGCGATCGAGATGCGACCACCGTCGAGAATGTGGAGGAACTGCTTGAAGCCCATGCCGCGCGGGCCGAGCAGGTTGCCCTCTGGGACGAGCACGTCAGCGAACGTCAGCTCGCGCGTGTCGGAGGCGTGCCAGCCAATCTTGTGCAGCGGCGCGCTCTGCGTGTAGCCCGGCGTGCCGTTGTCAACGATGATCGTCGAGATCTCGTCCTCGCCTGTGCGCACAGTAATCGTCACGCACTTGGTGATATCGGTACCGGAGTTGGTGATGAACATCTTCGAGCCGTTGATGCGCCACTGACCGTCTGCGAGCTCGGCATGCGTGCGCGGATTGCCCGCGTCGGAGCCGGCCTCGGGCTCGGTCAGTCCGAAGGCCGCAAGGCGCTTGCCGGAGACGAGCTCGGATAGCCACTGCTCTTTCTGCGCATCCGTGCCGTACAGGTAGATCGGCATCGCGCCGAGCGACGTGTGGGCGGCAACGGTGACCCCGACGGAGGCATCGACACGGGTCAACTCTTCGACAGCGATCGCATAGAGCAGCGTGTCGCCACCGGCGCCACCGACCGCCTCTGGGAACGGAATGCCCATCAGACCAAGCGTCGCCATCTCCTCGACGATCTCGTATGGGAAGCGATGCTCGCGATCGATTTCCTCTGCGATCGGTCCGATCTTGGTCTCGGCAAAGTCGCGCACCATGGCGCGAAAATCCTCACATTCAACAGGCAGATCGAGATCCATCAGACGCTCCTCGCGAAAGGCGCGTCGCTCGCGCCATGGCAACAAGCATATCGTCGCAACGCCGGTAGTAGCCTGACACCCGAGTGCGCGTAAACTGCCGCGTGTGACTCCCCGGCACGACAGCGACTCTCCGCGCATCGCGATCATTGGCGCTGGCTTTAGTGGCATCGGCATGGCTATGCGTTTGCAGGCAGCGGGGATCAACTCCTTCGAGATCTTCGAGGCCTCCTCCGAGGTTGGCGGCACGTGGTTCCATAACTCGTACCCTGGCGCCGCCTGCGATATCGCCTCGCACCTCTACTCCTTCTCGTTCCGTCGCAAGCACGACTGGACCAAGACCTACGCGGGCCACGAGGAGATCCTCGAGTACCTCAAGACGTGCATGCGTGAGCAGGATCTCTACGCCAAGACGCGTCTCAACACGGCGATTGAGAAAGCCGCCTACGACGATGACACGCGCTCCTGGACCCTGACGACCGCTGCGGGTGAGCACCTCGAGTACGACGTCGTGATCTTCGGCTGTGGGCAACTCAACGAGCCTCAGCGACCGAGCATCCCCGGCCTCGACGAGTTCCAGGGCGAGGTCTTTCACTCGGCCCGTTGGAACCACGACTACGACCTCGCGGGCAAGCGCGTCGCCGTGATCGGCAACGGTGCGAGCAGCGCGCAGTTTGTGCCCGAGATTGCCAAGAGCGTTGCCTCACTCGCAGTCTTCCAACGCACGCCCTCGTGGATCGTGCCGCGCCGCGACTATTCCTACTCCGAGACGCAAAAGCGCCGCTTCCGCAAGATTCCCGGTGTTGAGAGCCTGCACCGACTCGGCATCTTTTGGTTCAACGAGTCAGGCTTTTTCGCCTTCCGCCCCGGACAAAAATGGTGGGGGCTGATCCAGGGGTCCGACAAGGCGAAGGAATGGGCAGACGTTGCGCTGCGGCACCTTGAGAGGCAGGTCGCGGACCCCGAATTGCGCGCCAAGTTGACCCCCCACTACGGGATTGGTTGCAAGCGGGTGCTGCTGTCAAACGACTGGTACCCGACGCTGCAGCGCGACAACACCGAGCTGGTCACCGACCGCATCACGAAGATCACCGCCGACACGATCGAGACGGAGGCCGGCGCGACCGGTCCGCTCGACGCGATCATTCTCGGCACCGGCTTCGACTCGACGAAGTTCATGTCGTCGGTCAAGATCACCGGCTCCGCTGGCGTCGATCTCGCCTCGGCGTGGGCCGACGGACCGCAGGCGCACCTGGGGATTACCGTCGCGGGCTTTCCCAACCTCTTCATGCTCTACGGGCCGAACACCAACCTTGGCCACGGCACGATCATCTTCATGATCGAGTGCCAGATTCGCTACATCCGTACGTGCATCAAACACATGCGGAAGGCCCGCCTCAAGACGCTGGCGGTCGACCCGCGGGCGCAGTCCGACTTCAATCGCCAACTCCAGGACGATCTGTCCAAATCGGTCTGGGCGAGCGGCTGCGCCTCGTGGTACGTGACGGCCGACGGCAAGGTTCAGAACAACTGGTCGGGCTTCATGCTCGGCTATTGGAAGCGCACGCTGCGCCCCGACTTTGACGACTTCGTCGCCTCCTAAGCGGGTACGGTTCTGCGTATGAACCAGAAGACGGTAATCACCGGCGGCCCGATCTTGACGATGGCCGCCGAGCAGCGCGTTGACGCAATCACCCTGCTCGATGGGCGCATTCTCGCCGTCGGTTCGCTCGAAGATTGTCGCCATGCCGCTGGCACGGGCGCCGCCGAGCGCGACCTTGGCGGCCGGACGTTGATGCCCGGCTTCGTCGATGCCCACACGCATCCGTTGATGCTCGGCCAGTGCGCCGCTTGGGTCGATTGTGCGCCGCCCGAGGTGACGACCATCGACGCGTTGGTGACAGTCCTCGGTCGTCGGCGCGATTCGCTGCCACCGACCGCTGACGTCTGGGGCTTCGGCGTCCACCATGGCGATCTCGACGTTCGGCGTAATCCCGAGGCACCCGACCTCGACCGCATCGCAACCGACCGGGTGGTTGCAGTCATGCATCGCTCGGGACATGGCGTGATGGTCAATAGCCACTGCCTCGCCCTCAACGGCATTACGAAGGACCTGCCGGACCCCGCCGGCGGCCGCATCGAACGCGACGAGCAGGGCAACCCGACGGGTGTCATGTGGGATGCCGCGATCGATCTGATCACGGGGCCCGACGGCGTCAAGACGCTCAACCACGGCCCGAACATCCACATTCCCGATGCGCCCGAGCGGCTTGTCGATCTGCTCTGCAACGCTCAGACGATGCTCTTGAAGGCGGGCATCACGTCGGTGACGGACTGCCAAGTGACTCGCCGCGAGATGGAGACCTACCTGTCGGCGCGCGACGCTGGTCGGCTGCAGCTGCGCGTCTCGATGCTGACCCTCTCGACGCTGCTTGAGGCCCTGATCGAGCTTGGTCTCCGCTCGCGCCTTGGCGATGATCACCTCGCATTTGCCGGCCTCAAGCTCTATGCCGACGGCACCTTGACGGGCCTGACGGCCTACTTCGAGAGTGGCTACCGCTTCGATCCGTGCCACCACGGACAGCTCTATCACGAGCCTGCCGAGCTACGGCGGCTGATTCGCCGTGCTCACCGCTTTGGTCTGCAGACGGGCACGCACGCGCAGGGCGATTCGGCAATCCAGATCGTGCTCGACGCCGTCACCGAGGCGCTCGACGATGTCGAGCGACACGATCATCGCCACCGCATCGAGCACTGCGGCATGCCCACCGACGAGCAGATCGCCCGCATTGCCGAGCTCGGCATCTACCCGATCCCTCAGCCGACACATCACTATCTCGTCGGCGATGCTCTGGTCGAGGCGCTGGGCGAGAAGGCGAATCGCTACAACCCCTACGGCCTGTTTCGCGACGCAGGCGTGCCGATCGTGCTCAGTTCTGATACCCCGGTTTCGGGTCCAGATCCGCTCGAGGCTGTCTGGGCGGCCGTCACACGCCAGACCCGGTATGGCTCCACGCTCGGCGGTCCCGAGCTCTGCCTCACGGTCGAGCAGGCGCTGCGTGGCTACACGATCAATGGTGCGGCTGCGACGAAGCGCGACCACCTCGTCGGCTCACTCGAGCCAGGCAAGCTGGCCGACCTCGTCGTGCTCTCCGACGACCCGTTGGCAGCAGACATCGACGACCTGCGCTCGATCCGCGTCGAAGAGACGTGGGTCGATGGCGCCCCAGTCGACTTCGCCCGCCTCTAGCCACCAAGCGGAATCCCAGCAGCCGCGCAATCAGCTGCGTCACGTTGATGCAGGGAGGACACCACAACCGCGCGGATGTCATGTCCTCCCTGC
>CAMAWJ010000049.1 GCA_945861955.1 Bifidobacterium breve | reverse complement strand
GCTACGGCCTGTCGTCAGATGCCCACAACGTCACAGAGCCAGACCCGACGGGCGAGAACCCGGCCCGCGCTCTGCGCAACGCGATTGCCGACGCTGGGCGCACGATCGACGACATTCAGTACATCAACGCCCATGGCACGTCGACACCGGTTGGTGACGCGGCCGAGACGCGCGTGCTCAAGAAGGTCTTTGGCGAGCGTGCTCATGAGATCCCCGTTTCGTCGACGAAGTCGATGACGGGTCATCTGCTTGGCGCGACAGGTGCGACCGAGGCTGCAATCTGCGTCATGGCCATCCAGGGTGGCTATGTGCCGCCAACGATCAATCTGCACCACGCCGACCCGAACTGCGATCTGGATTACGTTCCGAATGTGATGCGCGAGCAGACGACCGATATCGCTCTCTCGAACGGCTTTGGTTTCGGCGGCCACAACGCCTCGCTCGTGATCGAGCGGTTCAAGGAGCAGCGGGACCTGTGACGCCGATCGAGGTCAACGTCGAGCGGACCGCGGGCGACGAGGGTGGCGGCCGCCGTCATCCGAACACCTGTCCCAGCTGCCGGTCTCACTTTCGCGACGACGAGCTACGCCATTCCCTGCGTGTCTGCGCCCAGTGCGGCCACCACTTTGCCGTTGGTGCGATGGAACGCATTGAGCAGATGTTGGATCCTGGCTCGTTTGTCGAAATCGGCAGCGAGCTGCGCGCGGCCGATCCACTTGCCTTCGTCGACCTCAGGCCGTACACCGATCGCCTCCTCGATGCCGAGCTGGCAACTGGGCTCGGCGACTCGTTGGTGGCGGGCAGCGGCCAGATTGTCGGACGCCCTACTGCCGTCGCCGTGATGGACTTCGCCTTCATGGGCGGCTCGATGGGCAGCGTGCTGGGCGAGCGCTTCTGCCTCGCCGCCGACCTTGCCGTGGCTCGCCGCATTCCGTTGATCAGCGTGACGGCTTCGGGTGGCGCGCGCATGCAGGAGAACATTCTCGCGTTGATGCAGATGGCCAAGACCGTCGGCGCGGTCGACAGCCTGCGCGAGGTTGGTGTGCCGTACATCTCGGTGCTGGCCCACCCGACGACCGGCGGTGTGATTGCGTCCTTCGCGTCGCTCGGTGACGTGGTGGTTGCGGAGCCTGGTGCACTGCTGTCGTTCGCTGGCCCGCGCGTAGTCGAGCAGACGACGGGCGAGAAGACCGCTCCCGATTTTGGTCGTTCCGAGTCGAACCTGCGCCTCGGCCAGCTGGATGCGGTCGTGCCTCGCCGCGAGTTGCGTGGCGAGCTGGCCAAGCTGCTGGTGCTGTTCTCGCCCGCCGAGGAGGAGCCGACGGGCGACAACGAGCCACTCCCGCAGACGGGTTCAGACGAGAACCCCGTCGATCGCGTGCTTGGCATGTTTGGACTGGGGCGAAAGCGTGGTTAGGGTCTCGGACGAAGTTCGCCGCCTGCGCAAGCGCTTTGAGGCGCGCGCAGAGGAGTCGCAGATTTGGGATGCGGTCCAGCTCGCGCGCCATCCTGACCGCCCGTACACGCTCGACTATGCCGAGCGGCTGTTTAGCGACGCCTTCGAGTTGCGCGGCGATCGCGCCTTCTCCGATGACGAGGCGCTGATCACGATGCTGGCGCGGTACCACGGCCAGACGGTGGTGGCGATCGGGCATCAGAAGGGCCGCGATCTGGCCGAGCGCACGCGGCGCATGTTCGGCATGCCGCACCCTGAGGGGTATCGCAAGGCGATTCGTGCCGTCGAGCTGGCCGAGCGCTTTGGCTATCCGATCCTGACGTTCGTCGACACGCCGGGTGCCTATCCTGGTGTCAAGGCCGAGGAGCGGGGGCAGGCCGGGATGATCGCCCGCTCGGTGCTCGCGTTCTGTCAGGCCAGTGTCCCGGTCGTGGCGACGGTAATTGGCGAGGGCGGCTCGGGCGGTGCCCTGGCGATTGCGGTGGCCGACCGCGTGCAGATGCAGGAGAACGCGATCTACTCGGTGATTTCGCCTGAGGGCTGTGCCGCGATTCTCTGGAAGGATGCCGGCCAGGCCAAGAAGGCGGCCTTCGCCTTTCGTCCGACGGCTCGGGCCTGCCTCGATCTCGGTGTGATCGACACGATCGTCGACGAGCCCGGTGGTGGCGCCCATGCCGATCTCGATGCCTCTGCGCGCCTGCTCGACACGGCGTTGCGGCAATCGCTGGCCGAGGCCGAGGCGATCCCACCGGCCCAACGCCGTGCCCTGCGCCGCGCCAAGTTCCGCGCGATGGGCGTGTGGGGCGTGGCCGACGAGCCGACCAACCAAGACTTCTAGGCGAATGTCACAAAGGGGTCTGACCCCTTTGTGACATCCGCCTAGAAATCAGGGTCGTAGTGGAAATGGCCGGCGTGCCAGCCCAAGCGCTGCCTGGGCCGTAACCCAGACGGGTGTGATCACAAGACCTCGTTGATAGGCGACCGCACCATTCGAGCGTTGCAGCGAGGCGAGATACGCCTCGGCGGCAGGATCGCTCTTACCTGCGGCGGCAAGACCTTGCAGGATCCAGGCCGTCGACTGCGCATCCGGTGGCGAGCCGACGGTCAGCGCGTAGCCGCCCCGACTACGAAACCGCTTGAGGGACGCTACGGCGCGCACGATCACGGTGCTGTTCGGAGCCATGCCAGCCGCAACCGCAGCCATGATGCCCGATGCAGTCAGGTTCGAATCGCCATCGCCACCGGGCGCGACGGGCCAACTGCCGTCCCGATTCTGGTCCGCCAGCAAGGTGCTCTTGGCAGCGGCGGGGATCGGCGCTCCGACGGCCTTGAGGGCAAGAATGCCAAACTGGTTCGAGGCCACGAGCGAGCCAAGCCGACCGTTCTTCAGCGAGCCTTGAACAGCCTGGACGAGATTACGTCCGTTGGCATTGCCCGGATTTCGACCGGCGGCAGCAAGAGCAAGGACGGCGAGCTCGATGTCGGTGGTGGACGTGAGGGCCTTGGAGTGCCGCTCGATGCAGGACGCGGCTGAGCTGGCCGAGCGGCCACTCGCGACGAGCCCAAGCGCGGCCCACGAAGTGAGGTTGACGCTTGCGGCCGCGCCGGACTCGCGCGCGCAACCGTTGGCATCGAGGCTGGAAGCCAGAAACGAGCCGGTCGAGGAAAGGCTGGCTGCCTGTGCCGGAACCCCGACGACCAGCAGTGCAAGCAGGGCAATGAGGAGCGAGCGCATCATCGCTTGGCCTCCTCTGGACTGAGCCAGCGCCCGCGCACGCGTTGCGCGCTGCGTTCTAAGAGCCCGATCAGGGGGAGGCCGGCGACGCCGAGCAGGATCACGTTGGTTGTGGCGTGCACGAGGTCAAACGGTACTGCTCGTGCGTGGACGGCGACGAAGGCAGACAGTGTTAGTGCCGGGCCAAACGAAGCGAGCTGCCAGATGTCCATCCCGGCGCCAAAAACGAGGCCCCAGATTGCCCCGAGCAGCATCAGCGCCCAACGACTTCGGCGTAGGGCGGGCGCGAGCAATCCACCACTGGCTCCGGCGAGACCCCAGAACAGCATCTGCCAGGGCGTCCACGGGCCCTGACCAAGAAACGTGTTCGAGAGGAGCGCCGCGCCAGCGCCAACCGCTGCTCCGGCGCGGGGGCCGAGCGCAACACCGGTCACGATTGCGATCGCCGTCACCGGCTGCGCACTGGGAATTGCGGCAAAAGCGATGCGGCCGGCGGTGGCGGCGGCGATCAGGACCGCGACGAGGCCCAGTTCCCGCGCGCCACCGCGACCACGCTCGTAGAAGACCAGCCCGAGCAGCAGTGCGAGTAGCCCGCCGAGGGAGACGATGGCACTGATGCTCATGGTGTCTCCCCGGCCGTCTCAAGCCGGCCATCCACGAGCAGCCAACGGCGATCTGCACAGGCTCGGGCAAGGTCGAGGTCGTGGGTGGCGACGATTGCACAGCCACCTCGTGCCGCGTGCTTGCGCACGAGTCGCACCAGCGTGGCGCGATGCGCGAGGTCCATCCCACGTGTGGGCTCATCCAACAGGAGCAGCTGGGGAGAGAGCGCGAAGGCCGCCGCAATGGCGACCCGTTCTCGCTCACCGACAGAGCAATCCCGCGGATTACGATCCGCGAGGTGGACAAGGTCCAGAGCAGCAAGCATCTGCTCGGCGACGGCCAGGTCGCACCCGAGCGTGCGTGGCCCGAGCAGTACCTCGTCGCGCACGGTGTCGCAGAGCAGCGTGCGGCCCGGGTCTTGGGGCACGAAGGCGACAAGCGGCACGCGCGACTCGGCACCCGACGCAGTCAGATCGAGGCCGTCGACGAGCAGGCGACCGTCAGGGGTTGGCTCGAGCCCAGCGAGCGTGCGCAGCAGCGTGCTCTTGCCACCACCGTTGGGGCCGAGCAGTGCCGCTACTTGCCCCGGTTGCAGGGAGGCGGTGGCGTGGCGGACGACGATACGCTCGCCACGCCGAGCAGTGAGACTGTCGAGCGCCACGAGCGGGGGTCCCGTCAAAGCGGGCGTTGACGCCAAAGGCGTCAGCGGAACCGTCGTCTTCGGCGACACGAGAGAACCATGGCGCAGGCCGATCACACGATCAGTCAGGTGGCCGACGCGGTCGTGGCGGTGCTCAGCTATCACGATCGCAAGGCCGAGGTCCGCGAGGCGGCGCAGCTCGCCAACGAGCTCGCAGGCCGAATCGTCGTCGAGCTGCGCCGTCGGCTCGTCGAGCAGCAGCAGGGCGGGCTCGGGTGCCAGCACGGCGGCGAGTGCTACGCGCTGACGCTCGCCCGCCGACAACTGGTCGATGCGGCGGCCGATTAGGTGGTCGGCGTTGATGCGCTCCAGCGCAGTCCGGGCGGAGGCGAGGATCGTCTCCGCCGGCGCCCCGTGGCATTGCAGGCTAAAAGCCACGTCGCGCAGGGGCTCGGCCATCACTACTTGCGTCTCGGGGTCTTGGAAGAGGAAGCCCGCGCGCTGTGCAATCTCGGCGGGCTGCGCGGTGCGGAGGTCGACGCCGGCGATCAGGCCCTCACCAGCAGCCTCGCCGCCATGAAAGGCGGGGGCGAGGCCTGCGAGTACGCGCATGAGCGTCGACTTGCCACTGCCCGATTCGCCTTCGAGCAGGACGATCTCGCCCGGTTCGACCTGGAGGCTCGCACCAGCGACCGACCACGGGGCATCGGTGCGGTATCGAAAGCGCAGGTCGTTGGTCACGATCGCCGTCATGGGCGGGTCCTCAGCGAGCCGGCGGCCAGGACGCTCACGCCGAGTGTCAGTCCGGCCAAGACGAACGCGATGCTCGTCGCGATCGGGTCGGCGAGGGGATAAATCTCATACGGCGCGACGCCCGCGAGCAGCACCACGGCAACGACCAGCCCAACCACACCGCAGAGCAACGCCACCTGCTCGTTTCGCTGGAGCGGCGCCTCGGGCAGGCGGGTCAGGCGGCCTGCGCCGTACCCGCGAGCCACCATAGCTTCCGAGATATCAATGCCGCGCTCGAGACTCGACGCCACGAGCGGTTCGATCAGGCGTGTGCCCTGCCGAATTGCTGCGCGCCGTCCACGCTCGGCGCCAGTGCCGCGTAGGCGAAGCGTTTCGCGCAGGCCGTTGGCGTCGCGCCGGAGCGTCGGTGCGAGGCGCGCCGAGAGCGCGACAGTTAGGGCCGAGCGCGGCGCGACACGACTGGCGAGCGCCTGCGTGCGGTCGGGGTCGGCGAGGCGCAGAAAGGCCGAGGTCGCCAGGATCGCCGTCGCGAGGCGGGCACCGGCGACGAGTCCGTACAGCACCTCTTCGCTGGTGACTTCGAAGTCGATCAACCAGAAGTTCGGACCCGCGAACAGCACGTGGTCGCCTTCGACCGCCACAAACGGGTTGAGGACGGCGATAAATAGGCCCGAGATCAAGGCGATCCGTAACATCAGCCGATGGGGTGGCGGTGCTGCGTGATGCAGGGCCAGTGCGCCAAGCAACGCTGCCGCTACGACAAGTGGCTGCGACGTGGCGAGCGCAATCACGATCAGCGCAAGCGCACAGAGCAGCGGTGGGACGGGTGCCTTCACTGGACCAGACCGACTCCACCAACGCAGGCAATCTGGTTGTTGGGTCCAAGGCACAGTGCAGCTGTACCACGTGTGATCTCGGGGTTGCTAACGAGGTACTGGGCGGCCGCCGTGGCGGTCTCGGGCGTGATCCCCGCAACAACGACGACGGGCGCGTCGCTCGCAGTAAACCCATCGGTGGTGGCGACGATCACAGCCACGGCGCCCGGCACGAGCCGAGCCGTCTGCGCCTGTGCGTCCCACACACGCACACGGCCTTTGCGGTCAATCCAGGCAGTCAGGCCAGCGGCAGCAGGGTCGGCGATGGCGGCGCGCCAGGTTGGATCGCGCTCGAGCAGGGCGGTACCGACGCCGACGATGGCTCGGGGGCCACTCGTCGCCGCTGGGAGGGAGACGTTGGCGCCGGCTTGGCGGAGAGCGGTGGCCAGGGGCGCGTCGGCGGTGATTGGTGGGGACTGGCCGGTGATCCCGCGGGTGAGTGGCATGGGCCAACTCGCAACGACGGCTGGTACATGGACGCGGCCGGGCCAGCGGTGGAGGTCCCACCAGATGCTGTCTTGCGCCGAGACTTTGATATCCGCTGCGCCAACGCTCGCTTCGATACCGTTGATCCAGAAGATCCAGTCACGGGTACCATCGCCCGCTTGGCCGCCGAGTGACGAGACAAAGCGCCCGCCGTAAGTGGTCTCGACCGGGGTCACCGCACGGGTGGCCGAAACGACACTGCCGGGTGTGCCGGCGCCGTCTGCAATCGCGACGGTTCCCCAATCGGCTGTGACAGCGATCGACACCCCCGGCGAACCTGTCGCTGGGAGTGCCGATTTCGATGTGCCACAGGCCGCGACAAGCGCCGCGAACAGTAGGAGTGCGGGGAGGACCCGCAGCACCGCCTAGCCGGCGAGCTTCTCGGACGCCGCGATTTTGTTCTTGGTCGGGATCTGTGCCGTCCACGGGCCAGTCAGCGAGACGGTCAGCGTGCCGCTTGCGTTGAGATTGCCAACCTTGACGCCGTTGACCTCTAGGGGTGCACCTCCCGCGACGATCGCCTTGGCACCGCCCATCCTCGTTGCGCTGAACGTGACTGTACCGTTGCCGTTGTTCTTGGCATCGAGGTTGTAGGCGAACGGACCGTTCTTGGAGGAGTAGTCGCTGTCGAGGATCCAGACGACTTCGTCCGACGCCTTCAGCGTGGCATCGGTGGCGCCAGTCATCGACATTGTGCCGTTGACGAAGAGGGCCCAGTATCCAGTGGCTGGCGCCTTGGTGCCAACGATGCGGGTGAGGTACGCCGCGTTGTACGTGGTGTCATAGACGGCCGTGTACGGGAGGCTCGTCGCGATGATCTGGCCCATGGCGGAATTGGCCTTGAGCACGTGCCGCTTGCCCTTTGAGTCCACGTAGGCGCGCGCGCTCGTGACGTCGGTGGCCGTGGCCCCGAAGACGTTCTGGCCGCCGGACACGACACGCAGGGTGGCGGCGCTGGCTGTGGTGGGGACGATGATGGCAACCGCGAATGCGGCGGCCGCGAGGATGTTCCTCGTGCGCATGATCTTGATCCTTCTCTCGAGGTCCCCAAGGCCTTATGGCTTGGGGGAAGGCGGGTGTTCTGACTCGAAACGCACTTCCTCAGATTTCTCCGAGGCCGATTGCCATTGCCTTCCCAGTTCCGAAGAACCAGTGACCGGTGCGTGCACCGAGACGATCGGACGTTCCTTACAGCGGCGGGACCGTGCCGGATTCGCACCGGACTTCCCCTGCCCTTCGATAGTGACGGTAGCAGACGAGTCGTTGCTCCGGCATACTCGCTTCATGCCTACGCGTCTGCCCCGTCCTCGCATCGAGGGCCAACACCTTGCGGTCTCTTGTGGCCACCCACTTGCGGTCCAGGCTGCCCTCCGCGTTGGTGCGGCCGGTGGCAACGCAGCGGACGCGGCGGCGGCTGCGGCGGCTGCGCTCGCGGTGGTTTTGCCCGACGCCTGTGGCCTCGGCGGCGACCTGCTTTGCATCATCCGGAAGGCGGATGGCACGACAACGGCGATCAATGGTGTCGGCAAGGC
>CAMAWJ010000048.1 GCA_945861955.1 Bifidobacterium breve | reverse complement strand
AAACTCGTGGGACGCGACGATGCGCGACGCGTCGAAGAGCGCCTGACTGGTCGCACGATCCTCGCGATCGATCGGCGTGGCAAGTATCTGTTGTTCCGGCTTGACGGTGAGGAGACGTTGGTTTCTCACCTACGGATGACCGGCAATTGGTTGCTCTGTGCGGATAGCGAGCCGAGGTACACGCGTGCTGTGCTGGCCTTCTCGGACGCCACCCTGGTCGCCTATGCAGACGCGCGTCGCTTTGGGACGTGGGATCTTTTGACGAACGACGAAACGGCCGCCTACCTTGCCGCTCGACTCGGACCTGAGCCGATCGACAGCGATTTCGACGGAGCGGTGCTGAAGGCGGCCTTCGCTGGACGCCGAGCGCCCGTCAAAGCCCTGCTGCTCGACCAACGACTGGTCGCGGGCGTCGGTAATATCTACGCCGACGAGGCGCTGCACGCGGCCTGCATTCATCCCGACACCCCCGCCGGTCGACTGCGCCAGCCACAGCTCGACCGGCTCGCCGCGACCGTGCGTGAGGCACTCGAAGAGGGCATCCGTGCGCAGGGTGCGTCAATCAGCGATTTCCGAGATCCGGAGGGTGGCTACGGCTCAATGCAAGAGCGCTTTCGCGTCTATGGGCGCGATGGCGAGCCGTGCGTTATCTGTGGATCCGAGATCATCAAAACGCGCTCTGCCGGGCGTGGCACACACGTCTGTCTGACCTGCCAACGGAAGCCACGGCGGTCGGGAATGCCGCGGCCAAAACGGACGTTGAACTAGATGTGAAAAACGTCATTGTCTACTCCGCTGATTGGTGTCCCTTCTGCACGCGCGCGAAGGCGTTGCTGACCTCGCGCGAAATTCCGTTTGAGGAAATCAACGTCGATCGCGTGCCTGGTTTCCGTGAAAAGCTCGTCGAGATGACTGGACGGATGACGGTGCCGCAGATCATGGTTGACGGTGAGCCGGTTGGTGGCTTTAACGAGATCGCTGCGCTTGATCGCAACGGCGAGCTGCTCGCGCTCGTCCAGGACTAATCTCGCGGTGGCCGGCGCGTACGCGACCGAGGCAATTGTCCTACGGTCGTTTCGTACGGGCGAGGCCGATCGGGTCGTACACCTCCTGACCCCGGGTTTTGGTCGGGTCAACGTGATCGCAAAGGGAGCCCGCAAGACGACGGGCAAGATGGGCGCGCGGCTCGAGCCAATGACCCGGATCGACGCCATCGTGCAGCCAGGCAAGAGCGATCTCTCGACGATCACCGGGGCCGACGTCTTGTGGTCTGGCGATGAGTTACGTCGGGATCCGATCCGTGCGCTTGCTGCGACGGGCGGCATCGAGGCGATCGTGCGGCTGTTTCCCGAGCCCGAGCCCGACGAGCGACTCTTCCGTGGCCTGCAGCGGTACCTCGAGGCGCTCACGGAGCCGCTTGGCGAAGACGTTCGAGGCGGTGCCGACACGATCACGCTCGGCTTTGTCTTGAAGCTGCTGGCGCTGGCAGGCTGGCGCCCAGAGGTCGCTGCCTGCGTGGCGTGCGGAGCGCCGGTCGCTGTCTACGACGCGGCGGCTGGCTGTGCATTCTGTGCGACGTGTGGCAGTGGCAGCCCGCTCGATCCGATTGCGGCGCGTGCTGCGGCCCAGTTACTCGCCGAGCCACTTGGTGTCGTGACGACGCCCGCTCCCATCGCTCGCGCGGCCATTGCCCGTGTCTGCCGCGAGACCGCCGAGCACCACGGCGGCGTGCGACTGGCCCTGCTTGGCCAGGGCGTTACGGCGTAATCGTCGAGAGCTGGCCTTTCTGGCTGATCAGCCAGAGTTCGCCGGCAGGGTCTTGGCCGATGGCAGCTAGGTTAGGTACGCGTAGACCGGTGTCGACGAGCTTGGCGTCCTTGCGTAGGATCGACCAGATCCGGCCGCTACAGCTATCGCCGAAGACGTAGTTGCTGCGGAGCTTCCGAATCGTCTTGCCTCGATAGACAGCACCGCCCACTGGGTTGCAGCCATAGGCCGTTCCATAGGATGTGACTGGTGTGATGACCGTGCCCGCGAGTGGTTGTGGCGTGTAGGGCTTCGTGCCGTCAAAGGCACGCCAGCCGAGGTTAGGGATCGGTGGTGCGGGGTTCGGAATCCAGTCCACCTCTTCGTCTGCGCCCTGGCTGGGATCGATGATCCACATGCTCCCGGTGCGCGTATCGAAGGAGAAACCCGGGTTGCGTACCCCCATCGCCCAGACAGGCGCCTGTCCGAGCGTGCCATCGGCAAACGGATTGGTCGGCGGGATTGCATAGGGCGTGCCGACATTGACGTCGATCCGGAGGATCTTGCCGAGCAGCGTGTTGGGGTTTTGGGCTCGGTTGCCGGGGTCCCCACCGGAGCCGCCGTCACCAACCCCAACGTAGAGAAAGCCATCTGGTCCGAACGCGAGCTGGCCGCCATTGTGATTGGCATACGGCTGGCGAATTGATAGGAGCGTCGTTGCGGAGCCCTTCAAAAAGTGTCCGTACTTGCCTTTGCGAAAGCGCACGATCTGGGTGTCGCCGGCCGCATCGGTGTAGTTGACGAAGACGAAGCCGTTGTCCTTGTAGAGCGGGCTATACGCGATTCCGAGCAGACCACGCTCGCCGCCCTGTTGGCCGACGCGGTCGGTTAGGTTGGCGAGGACGTTGACCTTACCCTTGGCGATTGCGACCACCAACCCGTTGCGCTGTGTCACGACGGGCCACTGGTTATCGGGACGAAAGGTGAGGGCGGTGGGGGAGACGACCTTTGTCGCGATGGTCGTAAGCGAGAGCGCCTGAGCACTCGAACCGGTGACGGCACCGATTGCCACGGCGGCAATGGTGAAGGTTAGGAGGCGTCGAAACACGCTCTCAGGGTATCTGCGTTTTCCCCGGGCGGGGCATCCAGCGGGGGGAAGTGGGTAGCCTTCGCCTGTGCAGACCGATGCGACTCCACTCACGTTTCAGGATCTGATCCTGCGCCTGCAGGCTTTTTGGGCTGTGGAAGGTTGCGCGATCGTCCAGCCGTACCACAC
Source organism: Bifidobacterium breve (assembly GCA_945861955.1). Classification (GTDB taxonomy): domain Bacteria; phylum Actinomycetota; class Thermoleophilia; order Gaiellales; family F1-60-MAGs149; genus F1-60-MAGs149. The sequence goes on along the minus strand of CAMAWJ010000048.1, from coordinate 5,107 downwards.
AGAGGTCGGTGCTGGCACGATGAATCCCGCGACGCTGCTGCGCTGTCTGGGTCCCGATCCGTGGGCGACGGCGTACGTTGAGCCTTCGATTCGACCGACCGATGGCCGCTATGCCGAGAATCCGTATCGGTTGCAGCACTACTATCAATTTCAGGTTCTGATCAAGCCCTCGCCCGATGCGATTCAGGAGTCGTATCTGCGCTCACTGGCTGCCATTGGCATCGACGCAGCCGCGCACGACGTGCGCTTTGTCGAGGACAACTGGGAGGCGCCGACGCTGGGCGCCTGGGGTACCGGGTGGGAGGTCTGGCTTGACGGTATGGAGGTGACGCAGTTCACCTATTTCCAGCAGGCTGGGGGGATCGATTGCGATCCAATCTCTGTGGAGTTGACGTATGGCCTCGAGCGGCTTGCCATGTATCTCCAGGGTGTCGATTCCTGTTGGGATCTGACGTGGGCGCCGGGCCTCTCCTATGCGGATGTGCATGCGCGTGGCGAGCGCGAATGGTCGGCGTACAACTTCGAGGTCGCGGATGTCGCGGGCCTCGTGCGAGCCTTCGACCATCACGAGGCGGAATGCGGCCGTTGCCTTGAGGCTGCACTCCCGATCCCGGCCTACGACCAGGTCTTGAAGTGCTCGCATGCCTTCAACCTGCTCGACGCGCGTGGCGCGATCTCGGTGACTGAACGCGTCGCCTACATCGGACGGGTGCGTGCCTTGGCTCGTGCCGTTGCCCACGCCTACCTCGGGTTGGAGTTGTCGTGACAGCTCCGCTGCTAATCGAGCTTGGGTGTGAGGAACTGCCCGCGAACGCCTGTCGCGTCGCCGAGCGCGAGGCGGGTCTGACGATCGAGCGGCTACTGACGGAGCGTCGTTTGACCCCGACCTCAGTCGAGGTCTTCGTGACACCGCGCCGAATCGCGGTGATCGCCGAGGGCGTGCCAAGCGAAACGCCAGCAGAGACCACTGTTCAGACGGGGCCGCCGGAGAAGGCAGCCCGCAACGATGATGGTTCGTGGTCGAAGGCGGCGGAGGGATTCGCGCGCAAGCACGGGTTGACCCCGGAGCAGCTCGAGGTGCGAGACGGCCTGCTTACCGCAACCGTTTCCGTTGTTGCCGAGCCGCTCGCCACCCATGCGCAGGCGCTCGTCGATGGGCTGATCGAGGGCCTGCAGATGCCCAAGAACATGCGCTGGGGCACGGGGACGCTGCGCTTCTCCCGACCGATTCGCACGCTCGTCGTGCTGCATGGCGACACCGTCTTGCCGGCCGAGGTACAGGGCGTGCAGAGTGGTCGTCTAACGCGCGGCCACCGTCTGTTGCAACCCGAGCTCGAGCTTGCCAAGGTCGATGACTACGTCTCCGATCTTGGTGGCGCCGGCGTTGGTGCTCGCACAGGGGATCGCCGCGAAATCATCGAGACGCTGCTGACATCGCTGGCGAAGGTACACGACGCAACCTGGGACGATCCCGGCCGCGTGCTCAACGAGGTGGTCTATCTCGTCGAGTGGCCGCGCGTCATCGACGGGTCGATCCACGAGCGCTACCTCGACCTGCCAGAGCGCGTGCTGGTGACGGCGATGCAATCGCATCAGCGGTATCTGCCGTTGCGCGGGTCGACAGGCAAGTTGCGACCCGCCTTCCTGACCGTTGTCAACTCTCACCCAGAGGCCGATGAGATGGTGCGCGCTGGCAATGAGCGCGTCCTCGCTGGACGCCTCGACGACGCGGTCTTTTCGCTCGCGAAAGATCGGGCCCGCGGCATCGAGGCGATGGCGGCCGAGCTCGATCGCATCACCTATCACCAGCGCCTCGGCACGCTGGCCGACCGTACGGCGCGCCTGCAGGCGCTCGTCGCGGCGGTTGCAGACGGTGCCGACATTGCGGGTGACGATCGCGGGCATGCTCTCGAAGCTGCGCGTCTGGCGAAGGCCGACCTTGCCTCCACGTTGGTCGGCGAGTTTGCCGAACTGCAGGGCGAAACGGGCATGGAATACGCCCGCGCGGCGGGTCAACCAGAAGCAGTAGCGCTCGCAATTCGCGAGCAGTACCTGCCCGATGGTGCTGGGCGGCCCGTGCCCGAGACGCTGCCTGGTGCACTGCTCGCCTTGGCCGATCGCTTCGACCAACTCGTGGGCGTGGTCGCGATTGGCGAGCGCCCAACCGGGTCGCGCGATCCGTACGCCTTGCGCCGAGCCGCTGCGGGCATCGTCGAAATTCAGTCGCGCTACGGCCTCGCTCTCGACCTGCCCGCCCTCGTCGCCGAGACGCATGCGTTGCTGGTCACCCAAACCGCCGACCTCGAGCTTGACGCGAGCGCAACGGCCGAGATTGTGGTGCCCTTCATTCTCGATCGGGTTGATCAGGCGCTCGGCGATGCTGGCGTTCCCGTCGATGTGCAGCGTGCGGCTCGTGGTGCGGGCCATGTCGATCCGGCGCGTCATGCTGCGCTCGCCCAGGCACTGCACGCGGCTGCCGATTCGGCAGAGCTAGCCGGAGCCCACGCGGCTGTGACGCGCTGTAGTCGGATCGTCGAGAAGGAGACAGCGGCGGATGCCGTTGATCCAGCGTTGCTGACCGACGCGTCGGAACTGGCGCTGGCGGAGGCCATCGTGACGCTCGCGCCGCGCATTGCCGCCGAATCCGATCCGGTCGTTGCGCTTCGCGAGTCTGTGGCGCTTGCGCCCGCAGTGGATGCATTGTTTGATGGCGTGATGGTGCTCGCAGAGGATCCCGCCGTACGGGCTAACCGTGTGCGTCTGCTGCGCGATGCGCTGGCGGCATTCCAACCCATCGGCGACCTCACGAAACTGCAGCGATGAGCGACCAGCCTGTCGAGATCCATATCGTCTCGGACTCCACGGGCGATACGGCCTCGCGTGTTGCGCGCGCCGTGCATGCCCAGTTCTCTGCGTCGCCCGTCAAGATCGTTCGTCATCCCCGTGTCACCACGATTGATGGGCTGCAGGCTGCCTTTTCCAAAATGCGAGGTCCGAGTAAGGCAGCGGTCTTTTTTACGCTGATCGATCGTGATCTGCGCGACCGAGCGACCGAACTCTGCGAGCGTCATGGTCTACCGTCGTGCGATCTGCTCGGCGCTCCGCTTGAGGCGTTGCAGCAGGCGTCGGGCAGCCAGGCCGAACTCGTGCCGGGGCGTCCCGTGGCGTTGGAGATCGATTACTTCAAGCGCGTGGCGGCGATGGAGTTTGCCGTCAAGCACGACGATGGTCTCTCGGGCGAGGGGCTCGACGAAGCCGACATCGTGATCGTCGGTGTCTCGCGTACCGGCAAGACGCCACTCTCGATGTACCTCGGCTACCTCGGCTACAAGACGGCGAACATTCCCTTGGTGCCGGCCGTCGAGCCGCCGCAGCAGCTTTTCCGGATCGATCGTGCCAAGATCGTTGGGCTCACGATCGACCCCGAACGATTGCAGCGCATCCGTGGCCGTCGGCTGCGCGCGATGGGTGGGCGTGCGCGCAATAACTACGCCGACCTGGCCAAGATTCTCGAGGAACTCGACGACTGCACGAGCGTCTTTCGCAAGCTTGGCTGCCCCGTCATCGACGTCTCAAACCTCGCGGTCGAAGAATCAGCGTTACGAGTCATAAACTTAGTCGAAGAGCGATCCCACGACGAAGAGGAGGAGGCTGGCAATGTCGTTTCGTGAGATGCGAATTGCGTACCGAAATGGCGAGCTGTCCGAGGCCGCCGCCGGCGACAATCCAATCGACCTCTTCATGGCGTGGATCGAGACGGCGCGTGGGTCGGGCGCCATTCTCGAGCCGAATGCAATGACGCTCGCAACGGTTGGTGCCGATGGTGCACCGTCCGCCCGCATGGTGCTCCTCAAAGAGGTCGACGACGACGGCTCGTTCGTCTTCTACACCAACCGGATGGGTCGTAAAGGGCTCGAGATTACCGCCAATCCCCGGGTGGCCCTCGTCTTTTGGTGGGAGCCGCTTGAGCGCCAGGTCCGAATCGAGGGCACGATCGTCGAGACCAGTGTCGAGGAGACGGCCACCTATTTTGCCTCTCGACCACGCGAGAGTCGGATTGGTGCTTGGGCTTCGAACCAGAGTCAACCGATCGCGAGTCGTCAAGAGCTCGAACAGCAGTTTGCCTCGGCCGACGCAGAGCATCCTGGCGAGGACGTGCCCGTGCCGCCATGGTGGGGTGGCTACGCCATTCAACCGACAGCGATCGAGTTTTGGCAGGGGCGGATGGGACGCTTGCACGATCGCCTCTCCTACACGCTTGAGGGGCGGCAGTGGTCGCTGACGCGCCTACAGCCGTAGCGCGACCGGGTAGCCTCTAGTCATGCCGAACAGTCGCGTCGTCGCTTCCAGCATGGTCGAACAGACGTGCGACATCCTGCGCGAACGGATTCGCACGGGAGAGATTCCGCCGGGTACGCGCCTGCGGCAGGAGGTGTTGGCCGAGGAGTTGGGTATTTCGCGGACGCCCCTACGCGAGGCGATGCGACTGCTTGCAGCGGACGGCTTGGTCGAGCTCGAGCCAAACCGTGGCGCGATCGTGACGGCCCTGCGGCACGATGATCAGGTGGCGTTTTGGGAGGCGCGTCTCGCTCTCGAGCCAGCCGCCGCCCGTCTCGCAGCGGAGCGTCCGTCTACGAGCGGTGTCGAGGCAATGCGTACGGCAATCGCCGAGCAGCGTTCAGCACGCGCGGACGGCGAGGGCTTCGCGGCCAATCGAGCCTTCCACTTGGCGCTTGTGGCAGCCGCAGGTAATCCTCACCTCGACCGTTTCGCCGAGACGCTCTGGATACGCACGGTTGGGCAATCTATTTATGCGGCCCAGTCGTCAGATGCCACTGTGGTCGCGGCCTACGCCGATCAGCATGCAGCGATGCTCGCCGCCATCGAAAGTGGCGATGCCGAGCTGGCCGAACGCTTGACGCGCGAACACATCCTCGCCTCGCCGGTTCCATAGGCGAGCCTCGTTGACGGAGCAGAGACAGCTCCAATCAGGAAGGCGCAATCGTCACTTCCAGAGTGCTGTCGCGCTCGGCGCAATCCGGAGCCGCTCGCGATCCAAGGGAGGACACCACAACCGCGCGGATGTCATGTCCTCCCCACCACCACG
>CAMAWJ010000047.1 GCA_945861955.1 Bifidobacterium breve | reverse complement strand
GTCAAGGTCGAGGGTGCTGGCCCAACGCTGTCGCGCATCCGCGCGATCACCGGTGCTGGTATTCCCGTCATGGGCCACCTCGGTCTGACTCCCCAAAGTGCCACAGCCCTAGGTGGCTTTCGCGCCCAAGGTCGAACGGCCGAGGCCGCTCTGCAGTTGGTGGACGAGGCGATCGCCGTAGAGGCCGCTGGTGCCTTTGCCATGGTGTTGGAATGTGTTCCCGCGGAGATTGCGGCCGCGATTACCGAGCGCGTTCGGATTCCCACGATCGGCATCGGTGCGGGCAATGCGACGGATGGACAGGTGCTCGTCTGGCACGACCTGCTGGGAATCGGGTCTGGGACCTCACCGCGCTTCGTCGAGCGCTACGCGAACCTCCACCAGGCCTCGTTGGACGCCATTGAGCTCTACGTCCGCGACGTGCGCTCGCGCGCCTTCCCAGCACAGCGACATACCTATGCGATCTCTGACGAGGAGCTCGCAGCCTTTCAGTCGGGTCTCGGCATCGCGTCGCTCTAGACCGCACCCACAGACGCTAGGCTCCCTCCATGAAATACGCACACGTCTGCTACCGCGTCTTCGATATCGATCGCTCCGTCGAGTTCTATTGGGGCGCGCTCGGATTTAAAGAGTTAAAGCGCTATCCAATTCGCGATGAGGCCGTCAACGTCTACGTGGCACCTGAGGGCTCCGAAGACCGCCCGCTGGAGTTGACGTTCAACTATGGCCGCACCGAGCCGTACGAAATCGGCACGGGCTACGGACATATTGCCTACATCGTTGAAGACCTCGATGGCACGCTCGTCAACCTCGCTGCGATTGGAATCGACCCAGAAAGGCCGCCGTATTCGATTCGTGAGGGTGGCTCACGGATCTGCTTCGTCCGCGACCCCGACGGGTATCGCATCGAACTGATCGAAAAGCACGCCGGCGACTGACGTGAGTGGTCGCACGCCTGGCGTGGTCCTGGTGCTGCTCGAGCAGTGGACACTCTCTCCCGAGCGAGACATGCGCACGCTCGTGCAGATGGCGGTGGATGCCGAGGAGGCCGGTGTCGAGACCGTCATGCTCAGCGATCACGTGCTGTTGACGCCCAAAGCTGGCGCCGGTGGTCGGATGGACAATCCGCGCGATTACGCCGCGCCCGGTAATCAGGATCCCTTCACGCCGTGGCCCGACTCGATCGTCCTGGCCAGCGCGATCGCCGCGCGGACGTCGAAGATCCGCATTGCTCTTTCTGCGCTGATTTATCCCCTGCGCCACCCCCTCCACACCGCGACGCAACTCGCCACGCTCGACCTCCTCAGCGAAGGACGACTCGTCGTGCAGCCAACCGTCTCTTGGCTTGACGAAGAGTATGCGGCACTCGGCGTGCCTTTCGAGAAGCGCGGCAAGATCCTTGACGAGCAGCTCGCGATCATGCGTGCCGTCTGGGCCGCCTCGCCCGCCTCGTTCCACGGCGCGTTCTATTCGTTCGACGATGTCTACGTCGAGCCGAAGTGCTGGCGCGTTGAGGGTCCACAGATGTGGTTCGGTGGACAACACGTCCACGGTCCGATTCTGAGGCGTCTCGTCGAGTACGGGCATGGCTTTCATCCCTTCGGCACGCCGACAGCAGACGATCTGGTCGCGATTCGAGAAGCGATGGTCGCTGCGGGACGTGACCCAGCAACGATCGAGATGATCGGCGGCATTCGCCCCAACTTCCCGGCTGATGACCAGCCGGGCGACCTCGATGAAGCGATGCAGGCCATCCCCGGCAAACTCGCAGAGGGCTACACCTCAATCTGCTTCAAGCCCTCGCAGTACACCGACGATATTGCTGAGGTGCCAGACCTCTGTCGCCGGATGGTGGCTGCCGTCACTGCCGCTTAGGCCGAGGGCTTGCCGCCGCGAAGGTCTTCGCGGAAGCCATGCACTGGACGCCCGAGCGCCCGCCACTGGAAGATCGAGATCGCCGGCAGCTTGTCGTCGTAGACGACAATGCGCGCGTTTCGTCCAATCTTCTGGCACTGCGCTGCGATCTCGATCAAGTCGTCTCGCGACGGCGCAACGAGCACGAGATGGGCACCCGTCACATACTCGAACACGGTCTGGCAGGCAGGGCACGGCCACGGATCGGTGCGGATCGCGAACCACTCGCCATCCGAAGTATCGATGCCCTCGAAGGACTCAATCTCCTCCTCGGTCCAGATCGCCTGATCGGTGTCTGTCGGCGTCTGAGTCTGCATGCGCGGATTCATCTTCAGAGCGTACTTGCTCACGCTGGTGCCTTGCTCTTAGCGGCTGCGAGCAGTGGCGCTAGGTACCGGCCCGTGTGTGAGGCCTTCACGGTTGCCACCTGCTCCGGCGTGCCAACAGCCAAGACCGCGCCACCCGCATCGCCACCCTCTGGACCAAGATCGATCAGCCAGTCGGACTGCTTGATCACGTCGAGGTTGTGCTCGATGATCAACACCGTATTGCCGGCCACGACGAGACGCTGCAACACCTCAAGCAACTTCTCGACGTCTGCCATGTGCAAACCGGTTGTCGGCTCGTCGAGCACGTACAGCGTGCTGCCTGTCGCAACCTTCGAGAGTTCTGTGGCGAGCTTGACCCGCTGCGCCTCGCCGCCCGAGAGCGTGGTCGCCGGCTGGCCGAGGCGGACGTAATCGAGGCCGACGTCGTGCAGCGTCTGCAGCCGACGACGCAGCTTCGGAATCTTCGAGAAGAAGATCAGCGCCTCCTCGATCGGCATCTCGAGCACGTCGGCAATCGACTTGCCCTTGAAGCGCACCTCGAGCGTCTCTTTGTTGTAGCGCCGCCCGTTACAGACCTCGCACGGCACGTAGACATCGGGCAAAAAATGCATCTCAATCTTGAGCGTGCCGTCACCTCGACAGGCCTCGCAGCGACCGCCCTTGACGTTGAACGAGAAACGCCCCTGCTTGTAGCCGCGCGTCTTGGCGTCCGGCGTATCGGCGTAGAGCTGCCGAATGTGATCGAACAGTCCCGTGTACGTCGCAGGATTCGAGCGAGGCGTCCGGCCAATCGGTGACTGATCAATCGCAATCACCTTGTCGAAGCTTTCGACACCCTCAATGCTCGTGTGGGCGCCGGAGCGGACACGCGACTTGAGCAGATGCTGCTGCATGGCACGCAAGATGACGTCGTTGACGAGCGTCGACTTACCCGAACCACTGACTCCCGTCACGCTGACCAATCGACCGACCGGGATCTCGACATCGATACCCCGCAGGTTGTGCTCGCTGGCGCCCTTGACCACCAAGAACGACTCCGCGGGGGGCCGCCGCTCAGGCACTGCGATTGAGCGGCGACCGCTCAAGAACTGTCCGGTCACGGACTCCTTCGACTTCATCACCTGTTTTGGCAGGCCGGCAGCGACGACGCGCCCGCCATGTTCGCCTGCACCTGGACCCATGTCAACGAGCCAGTCGGCAGCGCGCATGGTGTCCTCGTCGTGCTCGACGACGATCACCGTATTGCCGATATCACGCAGTCGCGTCAGCGTTTCGAGCAGGCGATGATTATCACGCTGATGCAAGCCGATCGACGGCTCGTCGAGGATGTACAGCACGCCGACGAGACTCGAACCGATCTGCGTCGCCAAGCGGATCCGCTGAGCCTCACCGCCCGAGAGCGTCGACGAGGGACGGTTGAGCGAGAGGTATCCCACGCCAACGTCTTTGAGAAACGTTAGGCGCTCCACGATCTCGCGGAAGATCCGCTCGGCAATCAGCCGTTCGGTTTCCGTCAGCTCGAGCGAGGTCGACCAGGCGATCGCCTGCTCGACCGACTGGTTCGTGGCCTCGTAGATCGAGAGGCCACCAACGGTGACCGCCAGACTCTCCGGCTTGAGACGCGCGCCATCGCACTCAGGACACGGGCGCAACGCCATCCACTCTTCGATGCGGTCTTTCTGCAACTGCGAGTCGGTCTCGTCGTAGCGCCGCTTGAGGCTCGACAGCAGTCCCTCCCAGGCCACCGAGTAGGCGCGTTTGCGGCCATAACGGTTCTTGTACGAAACCATGATCCGCTCGCCGTCGGTGCCCTCCATGTAGAGCGCCCGCTCGGCGTCTGTGAGCTCGCCCCACGGCGTGTCCAGGTTGACCTCGAAGCGCTCCGCGATTGCAGTCACCAACTGTTCGAAGAAGTTCGTGCCGGCAACGTTCCAGGGTTGCAGCGCTCCGGCGTTGAGAGATTGCGACGCATCGGGCTCAACCAACGTCGGATCCAGCTCGGGGAGTGAACCCAAGCCATGGCAGTGCGCACAGGCGCCGTGTGGCGAGTTGAAGGAGAACACGCGCGGCGCCAACTCCGCGAGCGAGACGCCATGGTCGGGGCAGGCAAAACGTTCCGAGAACGTCAGCGTCTCACCCTCGTGGACGGCGATGTCGAGCAGACCGTCTGCGAGCTGCAGCGCCGTCTCCACAGAGTCAGTCAGGCGACGGCGCTCGGTCGGCTGCTTCAGCCGATCGACGACGACGGCAATGTCGTGGTTGAACTTCTTGTCAAGCACAATCTCGTCTTCCAGCAGCAGCGTCTCGCCATCGACCTTGACGCGCGTGAAGCCCTCGCCCCGTAGCCGCTCAAGGACGTCTTTGAACTCTCCCTTACGTCCACGCACGATCGGTGCGTCGACAGTGAACTTGGTGTCCTCGGGGAGACGCAGGATCTGCTCGACGATCTGCTCTGCACTCTGCCCGGTGATGGCGCGGCGACAGACGGGACAGTGCGGTCGCCCACAACGCGCATAGAGTAGGCGTAGATAGTCATAGATTTCGGTGACGGTGCCGACGGTCGAACGCGGGTTACGCGACGTCGTCTTCTGGTCAATCGAGATCGCGGGCGACAGCCCGTCGATGCCATCAACGTCCGGCTTCTCCATCTGGCCGAGAAACTGGCGCGCGTAGGCGCTCAGCGACTCGACGTAGCGTCGCTGCCCCTCGGCGTAGAGCGTGTCAAAGGCGAGGCTGGACTTGCCAGAGCCCGACAACCCGGTGATGCAGATTAGTTTGTTGCGCGGCAGAACAACCGTGATGTCCTTGAGGTTGTGCTCGCGGGCACCACGAATCGTGATCGATTGCTCAGCGGACATCCCGACAGGCTAATCGCACCGGCGGCGAAGCCGGCTGGTGGCTCATGGCTTGAGGCTAAACGGCGGGTAGCGATCCGTGGTCAGCAGGATTGCGTAGGCGCTGACACGCGTGGTCCAACGCAGCGTGCCGACCGTAAAATCGAACAGGCCACGGGGGTAGCGTCCAGTCAAGAGGATTGCGAGCCACGCGATCAACGTCACGAACAGGACCGCAATCCCCAGGAAGCCAAGAATGAAGTAATGCGGGATCGCGAGCAACCACTTGACGAGCGGCATTCCGCGCGAGAGATCCTGCTTGGCATCCGGGTAGACGACCATCAGATCGAGCGCCTGCCGATCCTCGGTGGACGGGTATTCGTCGCGCAGCAGGTAGACGTAGATGAACACACGCATCGTGAAGGCCAAAAGGTTGACGTTGAAGTCGAACCACCAGCGCGGATACCGGTGGCGAAAGAGCAGTAACAGCAGCGTTGGCAGGAAAATAAAGCCGCCGATGGTGACATACGCCTGTGTGCTGCTGTCGCCGCTATAGGCCGAGGATGAGCGCACAAACATTTCGAGCAGCAAGATCACCGGCACCGTCAGAATGCCTCGAAAGAAGACGGTGAGGCGATTGCGCTGATCTGCGGGGTACTCCACGTCTAAGGCCACGGGATACGGAGTAGCGGCCGCTGGAGCGGGCTGACTGGGCATCGCGGGCGTGGGATCAGGAGGACTGGAGGCCATGTGGCGATCCTACCCCGATAACCGGACAGAAACGCTAACCCTCAACGAGCTGGAGCGATGGACTACGCTGCCCGTGTCGTTCTAGGAGGAATGTTCATGAAGCAGCAACTGCTCTACCCCGAAGGCGCACCGCCGCCGACCGCCCCGTACACGCCGGGTATTCGCGTTGGTGAGACGCTCTACACAGCCGGCCAGGCGCCGTTCGATGACAGCAACCAGATTGTTGGCAGCGACGTCGCGGCACAGACGGAACAGGTCTTTAACAACCTTGAGCGCCTGCTCGCCGCTGGCGGTGCCACCCTCAACGATGTCGTCAAGATCACCGCGCATTTGCAGGATCTCGCGGCGGATTTTGATGCCTACAACAAGGTTTACGCGCGTCGCTTCGGCACGCATCGCCCGACGCGCACCACCGTCGGCAGCACCTTGGGTGGCTTCCTCGTCGAGATCGACGCGATCGCCGTCGTCGGCTCCGGCTCCTGAGCTAGCAACCACGCCTTTGATGTCCAGAAGGGGCCTGACCCCTTCTGGACATCAGAGCGCGGCGATCTCCCGACGGAGGCCCTTGATTTCGTCGCGCAGGCGGGCGGCCTCTTCGAAACGGAGCTCTTCGGCGGCCATAAACATCGCCTCTTCAAGTTCGATCGAAAGCTTCTCGAGCTCTTTGCGACCCAGACCCTCGGGCACCTGGCGGCGGCCGCGTCGCGAGGCCGGAACATTCGGACTCCCCAACGAGAGAAACTCGGCGATATCGGAAACGCCCTTGATGATCGTCTCCGGCGTGATGCCGTGTTCCGCGTTGTACTTCAGTTGGATGTCGCGACGACGCTGAGTCTCGCGCACGGCTCCCTTGATCGACTCCGTCTCTCTGTCGCCGTACATGATCACGCGACCGTTGACGTTGCGGGCGGCGCGACCGATCGTCTGAATTAACGCCGTCTGGCCACGCAAGAAGCCCTCCTTGTCGGCATCCAGGATCGCAACCAACGAGACTTCGGGCAGATCAAGGCCCTCGCGCAAGAGGTTGACACCAACCAGCACGTCGTACTCGCCGAGCCGTAGATCGCGAATGATTTGGATTCGCTCGAGCGTGTCAATCTCCGAGTGCAGATAGCGCGTGCGAACACCACTCTCGATCAGATAGTTCGAGAGGTCCTCCGCCATCTTCTTCGTCAGCGTCGTCACGAGCACACGCTCGCCCTTCGCCTCGCGCTCTCGAATCTCGCCCAGCAGGTTGTCGATCTGACCCTCGGTGGGACGCAAATCGATAATCGGGTCGATCAGACCGGTCGGTCGAATGATCTGCTCGACGACGCGACCGCCTTCGCGGGCCTCGAACGCGCCCGGTGTTGCGGAGACGAGGATGCCCTGCCCAACCTTAGACAGAAACTCGGGGAATTGGAGCGGGCGATTGTCGAGCGCTGAGGGAAGACGAAACCCGTAATCAATCAGCTGCGTCTTGCGCGAGCGATCGCCTTCGTACATACCGCCAATCTGCGGGATCGTCTGATGCGACTCGTCGACGAAGAGCAGGTAGTCGCCGGGGAAGTAGTCCATCAGCGTGAAGGGCGATGAGCCAGGCGGACGCCCTTCGAAAATCCGCGAGTAGTTCTCGACACCATTGCAGTAGCCGAGCTCGCGGAGCATCTCGATGTCGTACTCCGTGCGCTGGCGGATGCGATGAGCCTCGAGGATCTTGCCATCCGCCTCGAACGCCCGAACGCACTCCTCCATCTCGCGATAGATCTCCTGTGTGGCGCGTTCGACCGTCAGGGGATCGGTCACGTAATGCGTCGCGGGATAGACCACGAGCTCCTCGAGTCGCCCCAAGACCTCGCCGGTCAGTGGGTCATAGTGCGTGATCGACTCGACCTCATCGCCGAACAACGAGATCCGATACGCAGTCTCCATGTACGCAGGCTGCAGCTCGATGACGTCGCCACGCGCACGAAACTTGCCGCGCCCAAGCGCCGTGTCGTTGCGGCGATACTGGATGTCAACCAGGCTCCGGAGCAGTTCGTCGCGCCCCTTCGTGTCCTTGCCCTTCTTGAGGATCACGAGCCGCTCTTTGTACTCGTCGGGCGAACCCAGGCCATAGATGCACGAGACCGACGCCACGATGATCACGTCTTTCCGCGTCAGCAGCGACGCGGTCGCAGCGTGGCGCAGGCGGTCGATGTCGTCGTTGACGACCGCGTCCTTTTCAATGTAGGTATCGGACGTGGCGATGTACGCCTCAGGCTGGTAGTAGTCGTAGTACGACACGAAGTACTCGACCGCGTTGTCCGGGAAGAACTCGCGGAACTCGTTGCAGAGCTGGGCCGCCAGCGTCTTGTTGTGGGCGATCACGAGCGCGGGTCGTTGCAGCTGCTCAATCACGAACGCCATCGTGGCCGTCTTGCCGGTGCCCGTAGCGCCGAGCAGGGTGACGAA
>CAMAWJ010000046.1 GCA_945861955.1 Bifidobacterium breve | reverse complement strand
CCCGAGACCGCGTTGACGCGGATGCCCAGCGGTGCGAGCTCGACGCTGAGGTAGCGGACGCAGGCCTCGAGGGCCGCCTTCGAGACACCGACGAGGGTGTAGTTCTCGAGCACGCGGAACGAGCCGAGCGAGGACATCGCAACGATGCCACCACCGCCACGCGCCTCCATCAGGGGTGCCGCACGCTGCGACAGCAGCATCAGGGCACGCGCGTTGGTGTCGAGCGTCCAGTCCCAGTGCTTCTCCGTTAGTTCCATCACAGGACGAATCACACCCGAGGCGGCATTCGAGACGAGCAGGTCGAGTCCGCCAAGCGCGGCGGCGGCCTCATCGACTAGGGCATTGCAACGTTCGGTGTCATCGATGCGGCCCTTAATTGCATACGCCGTACCACCCAGCGCCTTGACCTGCGCCAGCGTCTCCTCGGCGGCATCGCTATTGCGCAGGAAGGAAAAAGCAACCGTGGCGCCGCGCTGAACGAGATCGAGCGTAATCGCGCGGCCGATGCCACGCGAGCCGCCCGTCACGAGTGCGAGGCGGCCGTCGAGCGAGCCGCTCACGCGGGAGTGCTGGGATCGCCCCAGTCGCCCTTGGACGACGTGTAGCCAAGTCCGTCAAGCAAGGCAAGGCGCTCATCGGCATAGGCGCGCACGCGATGATCTGGCGGCAAGTCGACGATCAGATTCTCGACGCGCTGTCGAATCTGGTACGCAAAGTGTGGTGTAGCGGGACCGATCAGGCGGTCCACGTCGCGTTCGGTGGGCTCCATGCGTGAGATTCTCCCATACGATGCGCCCGATGGCATCCGACGCCGCTGTACCAACGTTGCTCGACACACTCGTCCCGACGTGGACAGACCGCACTGTGCATGGGCTGGACGTGGCGGCATCGCCCGAACGCGTTGCTGCTGCGATCCGCGCTACGTCGCTCGATGATGCCCACGTGGCTCGGCTGCTCGTAGCCGTACGCACCTTCGGCGCCAGCCTTGGCCAGCACAAGCCGTTCGTCGAGACGGGCGATTTCGAGCCTGGCTTCGTACGTCTTGGCGAAAGCGAGCGAGAGGTCTGCCTCGGCTTTATCGGCCGGCCCTGGCCGGGTGGCGAGCCGGGTGATAGCGTCTACACAGCAGAGAAGTTCGTTGCCGCCGAAGCGCTGGATCAGGTCAAGGTCGCCGTCAGTATCCGCTGCGCTGGGGCCGATTACGGAACGCTGCTGATCACTGAGTCGCGGATCGTGGTGGGACCGCTCGCGAAGCGCCACTTTGGGCTCTATTGGCGCCTTGTCAAGCCCGCGTCGAGCCTCGTACGCTCGTCGCTCTTGCGCGCGATTGCGCGGCAGGCCGAGGGCGGCACGCTGTCGTGACGACGATAGGGCGCGCGCGCACGATCGCCGTCCGCAGTGGACGTCTCGGCGAGGTGGCGTGATGCCGATGCTGCTCGCAATCGATTTCGACGGCACGCTCGCGGACAAGGACACGGTCGACTGGTTTTGTGCCCACTACGCACCCGCCGTCTTCGAAGAAGTCGACGCGGCGTTCGCGCGTGGCGAGATCACCCTCGACGAGACGCTGGCGCGTCAGGTCGCACCGATCACAGCGACCGAAGAGGAGGTCGTGTCCTTTCTCATCGACACCGTCTCGATCCGACCCGGCGTGCCCGAGTTGCTCGACTTCTGCGACGCGCACGACATCGAGGCCGTGATCGTCTCGTCGGGCTTCGACAATTTGATGCACCCCTACCTGCAGGCACACGGCTACGACCTGCCGGTCTATGCGCACTCGGTGACGTTTGGTCCCGAGGGCATGCGCGTGCAGTTGCGGGGCCGTGCCGAATGCGACCTCTGTGGCGTGGCCTGCAAGCGCGCGGAGGTGCGTGACATCGCGGCTGGCCGCAGCATCGCGTACGTCGGAGACGGGCCGTCCGACCTGTGCGCAGCGGAGGATGCGGACCTTCGCTTCGCCCGCGCCTCGCTCGCCGAGCACCTCGAGCAGGAGGGCTACGCGTACCTCCCGTTCGAGAACTTTCATGACGTACGGCTCGGACTCGCCACGGCGCTTGGCGTAGCGCCGTAACGAAGCCGATAGGCTGAGCGAATGCTGGCGTCGCTTCTCGCACTGAGTGCGTCTGTGATCTGGGGCGTCGCGGATTTTCAGGCGGCCGTGCGTGCCCGCAACGTTGGACCACTTGTTGTCGCTGCGGTTGCTCAGATCACTGGCACTGCGCTCCTGATTCTGCCGCTGCTCTTCTTCGACGACCCGTTTCCTGGTTGGCAGATCTGGATTCCGGCCGCGGTCGCGGGTGTCGCGGGCAGCGCCGGGCACGTCGTGTTCTACGCGGCACTCTCGCGTGGTCCGATGGGCGTGATCGCGCCGATCCTCGCGATGTCGTCGGCAGGCCCAGTCCTGTTCGCCGTCATTGTGTCGGGCGAGCGGCCGGCGCTACTTCAGGTCGTCGGCTTAGTCTTGGCCGTGGTCGGTGTGGTGCTCGTCAGTCGCCAGGCCTCAGTGGGCGATACGAAGCACGGCAAGTACGGTGCGATCCCACTGGCGCTGCTGGCGATTGCGATCGGCACAGTCATGTACATCGCGCTCGACGCGGCCTCGCAAGAGTCGGGCCTGTGGGGCGTGACAGCCCAGCGCAGCGTCTCGCTGCCGATCCTCCTGATTGCCCTCACGGTTGTGACCGTGCGTGGCGCTACGCGGCCCTCGTTGTCGACGTTTCGCGCAATCGCACCAATTGGCATCATGGACACGGGCGCGCTGCTGTTGTTCGCCTACGCAACTTCAGTTGGTGATCTCAGCCTTGCCGTTGTGCTGGCCAGCCTCTACCCGGTGGTGACCGTCGTGCTCGCGCGCGTTCGGTTGGGTGAGCACCTCTCGCGCGTTCAGCGGGTCGGTGCGGTGGTGGCCTTTGCGGGCGTCGCTGCGATCGTGGCGGGCTGATTCGGCAGCACGCGGGCAGTTATGTGCGCGAAGGTCTGCTCGCCGACGAGATGCTGTGGGTAGAGTTCGGACGTGGCTACCGATGCGATTCCTGACCTCTTGGCCGAACTCGATGCGCTCGTGGGGCTTGCTCCGGTCAAGGCCGGAGTCGAGCGGCTGGTGGCGATTCATCAGCTCAACAGCGTGCGGGTGACCGCTGGAAAACCGATCATTGCGCACGATCTCGACCTGATGTTTACGGGCGATCCAGGCACGGGGGAGGATCAGGTGGCTGTGCTAATTGGTCGGCTCTACGTCGCCCTTGGACTCTTGCCAGCTGGGCAGGTCGTGGAGGTACGGCGAGGCGATCTTGTGGGCGCGACCACTGAGGAGACGCAGGCTCGCGTCCAGGCTGCAGTGACTGCCGCCAGCGGTGGCGTGCTCTTTGTCGACGATGCGGAGCAGCTGATTCCACTGGTGCCCGAGGATCAAGGGATCGTCGCCTTGGCAGCAATCGCGGCAGCAGTCGATGTGCGTCCAGTGCTATTCGCTTGCATCGTCTCTGGCCCAACGGATGCGATCGACGCGATCGCACAGCATTACCCGGCCTTGGTGTATGCCCACGCCGCTGCCCTCGAGTTTCCGCGTTACACGGCAGACGAACTCGTCGCGATCTTTCAGCGTGGTGCGGGGGCGTTACAGATCGCCGTACCCAAGCCCGTTGAGGCAGCGCTGCTGGAGCATTTTGTAGCGGTGCACGACCGTGGCGACTTTCGCAGCGCGCGCTACGTGCCGGCGCTGCTGGAGGAGATGTACGCTCGCCTCGCCACGCGCACGATGGCTGATGGCAAGGCCGACGGCAACGAGCATCGCCGGTTCGCCGTTGCGGACGTACCCGAGCCGGCCTCTGCGATTGCCGCAGACACCGGTATCCGCATCGGCTTCAGCGGCGATCTCGGCGGGCGCTAAGCGCAACCTGAACCGTCGGGATCTTCGTCGAGCATGGCGCTGTGCGTCACCGTCTCCCCGTGCTGCTCGACCGCGCGCTCAATCAGTTCGATGCCCGCGGCCCGCAACCGAGGATGATGTAGGTCGGCAGGATGCAGATCGATCCGGAGGCGAGAAGCACGACGAATTGCCTGGCTTGCGAGGCGGACAGCCGTCGGTGTGACGGCGCGCCGGGTGGCAGTCGAGGCACCGACGCCGAGGCTCGGAACGGTGATCGAACGCGTCGCAGTATTGAGCGAAACGCGTGTCGCCCACCACTGCAGGCCAGCAACGCGTAGCGCACGACTCGACAGGCGTGGCGCGGCGTAACACGGAGCGATGAAGCCATGACAATCCATGCCGAGCGTCACCAGCGTCTGCCGCGCGAGTTGCATGCGTGCAGCGGTCGCATCATCACTGAGGGTCCGAAACTCACGCTCATCGCCACGTCGCGTTGCCGCATGAGAGTATCCGTGTACCACAGGCTCATCTCCTTGAGTGATGACGGTTTGCAGCCACGTCGTGACTGGCTCCGTCCATTCGTCGATCAGATGAAAACGGGGGACGATCAAGAGGCTGACCGGACCTGACGTCCGTTCAGCAATCAGGCGACGCCACTCGACGGCCTCGTCAAAGCGACTCGGCGCAACATCGTGAATGGCGAATACGTGGCGTCGAGTCACGCGGCGTGCATACCCTCCGCGGCGCGGCCAGCGAGGAGGCCATAGAGAGCCCATTCGCGGTCGAACGTACGCGACCATGACAGTTGGTCGAGTTCGGGCACGGGCGCTGGCTGTGTCAGCGCTTGGCTGACGCCGCTGACTAACGCCGAGACGCTATTGGGCTCGACCGTATGAAATCCGTCGAGCGACACCACCTCTGCGACGCCGCAGTCGGCCGGCAAGACTACGCGGCAGCCACAGGCTGCCGCCTCGAGTGGCGCGAGCCCGAAGGTCTCGCCCGAATTGACATGCACGAAGCAGTCCGCGTTGGCATAGAGGCGGGCCAAGTCGGACCGGCTCTCAAGGTGGCCGAGAAAGCGCACACGCTTCGTGACGCCAAGCTCTGCGGCCCGTCGCCTCATGTCTGGCTCGGCCGAACCAGCGCCTGCGATGACCAGCACGCAGTCGCCCTGCAGGCCCGCGAGCACGTCGATCAACAGCGTTGGGCGCTTCTCGGACGAGAGCCGCCCCGCGTGGACGAGCAGGGTTTGATTCGGCTCGGCAAACTGCCGGCGATAGTCGGCGTCCGGAGCACGTGGATGGAAGGTCTCCGTATCGACACCGAGTGGCGAGACATAGATGTGCGCGTCGCTCCGTTCTCGCAGTCGCGTAGCCACGGCCTGCGAGGTGGCAATCACGGCATCGGGCCCGTCAAGGCCGCGCGATTGCAGGATCCGCAAGACGTGTTGCGTGGGCAGGCGCAGCGGTGTCGGCATTCCGGCCGCGCCCGACTCGATCTCCGAGTGCACGATCAGCACGACAGGAATTCCGCGCGTATGCGCCCAGCGGCAGAGTCGACGCGGGAATGCAGTGGCATCGTGGACTACCAGCACGGTTGGCTGGAGGCGATCGAGAGCCTGCATAATCGGGCGAGGATGGGGGATCAAGCGATACCCCGTCTCCTGCGCCGTTGGCAGCCCCGGTACGACCACGATCGGCGTGCGGGCGATGCGGTCGACCTTCGCCGTGGTACCGGGAACCACCAGTGCGTGCCGCAGTCGGTGCGCTTGGGCGAACTCTGCTTTGGCGTGCAGGTAGGTGCGAATGCCACCAGACTTCGGCGCGTACCACTGCGTCACGTCGACGACGTTCAACGCCTACATCACTCCCGATTCGATCGAGCGCCGGCGGCCGTTCGGGGCGTACTTGGCACCGCGCTGAAGCTCTGCATAGTCGCTGCCAAGCAGGTTGAAGATATCGTCCCACGTTGGTCGCGAAACCATCGCTGCCCGAGCAGCAGCGCTCATCGTCTGACGTAGCTTCGCATTCGTCACGATCGGGAGCAGCGCGGCTGCCATGTCCTCGACGGACGCACTACGAGCATGGCTCCCCGTGACACCGTCAATCACCTGCTCGGCCAGCGCTGTCTCGCGCGGTACGACGGTGGGGAGGCCGCTCGCCTGAGCCTCGAGCGCGACCTGTCCCAACGTCTCCGACACCGACGGCAGACAAAACACGTCCGCCGAGGCGTAGACCGCAGCCAGGCGTCGTCCCGTCATTGGACCCAAGAGTCGGTGAGGAGAGTGCTCCAACTTGGCGGCGAGGGCATCGCGTGCAGGACCGTCGCCGACGATCGCGAGGCGGACCGGATGGCCTTCGCGTGCGATCACGTTGACGGCGTCAATCAGGCGATCGATGCCCTTCTCTTCCGAGAGCCTGGCAACAACCAGCACCACGACAGCGTCGGCATCGCGCGTCATCGTGCGACGAGCAAACCACGAGTGGTGCGTTGGCGCAAAGCGCTGGGTGTCGACGCCGCGACCGAAGATCCGAATCTTGTCGGCGTCGATGCCTTCGTGGGCGAGTCCCTCGGCGATCATCGCGGTTGGGGCAAAGACCAAGTCGGCCTCTCGGTAGAGCCACGTCGAGGCTGCCCGGACAGCCTCTGCCGCAAGTCGATCGCCCGTCAACGTGAGGGTATAGCGAGCCAGTTGCGTCGAGTGGGTGACCGCGAACGGCAGCCCGAGAACTCTCGCGGCAAGCATCCCGGCGAGACCCATCGAGCCGGGGCTCGCTGCGTGGATGATCTGCGCACCGGACTCTTCAATGATGTCCATCAACTCGATCATCGAAGGAAAACCGAGCGCGAGGCTCTCGTCCTGATAGGCGGGAACAGGCAGCGTGATCAGTGGCTTGAGCGTGATCAGACCCGGCTTTTGTGCTGCGCGGTCACCCGCCGCAACCACCGTCATCGGCAGATCCAGCGCTGGCGCTCGCTCGGCGAGTCGCCGCATCGTCCCGGCAACACCATTCAACTCGGAAAAGGTGTCGGTCAGCATCAGGGCGCGTGGCGGGGACACGCTGAGAGGATCGTCGCCGAAGAACTCGCTATTAATCAGACGCGCGTGCCGAGCCTCGGCAGCGTGATAGCCCGCGCTGGTCAGGTACGGCGCCGCGAGCGTCATCGCGCCAAACAGCAGACCGATGCTGTGCCCGATACGGGCGATGCCACCTAAACCGTCAGTGGGAGCAACAACCTCTGTCAGCAACTCTCGTTGGGCCCACGTGGCTGCGATCTTGAGGCGAGCATGGCTCCGCTCGGGACCCTCTGGGATGCGATAGGTCTTGCGCCAGGCACGGCGGACATCCTTGTCGGCGCGAATGCGATCCTCGAGGTCACTCGTCTGCTCCTCGCCGCTCTCATTCAGTTCGTCGTCGTCATCTAGCTCGACGTCGTCGTCTGGCAGCGGGTACTCGAGCATGTCGCCAACCAGCCCACGCAGCTGCTGTGGCACGGGGCACGAGTTGCGCTCCGTCGCGGCCTTGATAGCCAAGCCGATCATTGCGTGGGAGAGGGCGGCCGTCGACCCGTGCTGTCCGCGCAGGGTGGTCGAGCCCATTCGAATGTGCTGCATCAGCTCGGCGACAGTCGCTGCGGGCGGTGTCTCCGTATACGTCGCGGCGGCGTCGAGCAGACCGTGGTCATCGCTGCCAGCAGTCAGCGAGCGTTGCTCGGGGCGGCGAGGCGTCAGTCCATGCTTCTCAGCCAGCTTGCTAAGGAACTCAGGGGTTGCCGACTCGGCAATCCGGACGGCAGTCGTGTTGCCATCGCGGCTGCGGGCGCCGTTGCGTCCTTCCCAGATCGGGAACAGCAGGAGGCAGCGCTCGAGGTGTGAGGGTGTCAGGTCGGCGCCGATCCGAAACAGGGGATGCGCGAGGGCGTGCGTGATGTCGCGCTGTCCCAAGAGCTCGACGAGGGCGTAGACGTCTGAGCGCACGGCGTCGATGGCAAGGAAGTCTGCCTCCGAGATGTTCCAACACAGCACGTGCAGCGGCGTGCCATCTTCTGGAAATCGCGTGGTGACCTCGACGCTAATGAAGGCGTCGGGGTGATGCGCAATTTCGAGGGCGCCGGCGATCGTGTCGTGGTCCGTCAGCGTGACGAAGTCCATGCCGAGCCGCTTCGCCTTCTGGTAGGCATCCTCGGGGCTCGTGTACGACTCGGGCAAGAGCGCGTTCTTTAGAAACCAGTTGCCCGTTTCTGTCGAGGCTTTCGAGTGAAGGTGCAGGTCGACGAGAGCCATGATCGAACTCCTAGTGCCAGGGAGTGGTCACGAAGCATTGTTCGGGGTGTGCCAGACGTCGTGGGGCCTCTGGGGTGATCACGCGGTGAAGCCACGCCCGATTCGGGGGCTGACCGGTGCAGGATCTACGTCGTATCCATGGTGAAGCCGAAGTGCTTCGTTTCCACCTTGTTACGGACAAAATACCTGCAAAACGCGGCTTTTTGCGATTCAGATGCTGGCGCCGGTCAGGTAGCCATCGTGGATGGCGTCCTCCCAGCGGCGCGGCGAGCGGGCATCGCCAACCGGGCGGGCATCGATGCCACGCTCGGTCAGTTCGAGACAGAGTGCGTCGTTGGCGATATGGCGTCCCGCATGGAGGACGACGGGTGCCTTGAGGGT
>CAMAWJ010000045.1 GCA_945861955.1 Bifidobacterium breve | reverse complement strand
GGCATCCCAGGCCCCTTGCGGGCGCCAATCGCTTCTTCGGGCGTCGGCGAGTCGAAACGCTCGCCCGCGGCAATGCGATTGGCGACTTCGGTATGCGCATCGCGGAACGGCATGCCTCCACGCACGAGTTCCTCCGCGACATCGGTAGCGACAGTCGTCCCGTCGGCTGCCGCAGCGCGCATCTTGGCGACTTCGAAGGTCAATCCCTCGTATGCCAGCGAGAGCAGGCGGAGTACGCCCAGCGTGGCGTCAACCTGCTCGAAGACGCCCTGCTTGTCCTCCTGCAAATCACGGTTGTACGTCATTGGTAAGCCCTTGAGCGTGGCGAGCAGCCCCGTCAGACGTCCAATTGCCGTGCCAGCGCGGCCACGAGCGAGCTCGGCCACGTCGGGATTCTTCTTCTGGGGCATCATGCTCGAGCCAGTCGCAACGTCGTCTGCGAGAGCCGCCCAGCCAAACTCTTGCGACGTCCAGAGGATCAACTCCTCGCCCATCCGCGAGCAGTGGACGAGACAGAGCGTGCAGGCGTAGAGCAGATCGACAGCAAAATCGCGATCCGAGACTGCATCAAGCGAGTTCGTAAACGACGAGGCCATGCCGAGGTCCGCTGCCACGCCAACGGGATCGAGAGGCAGGCTGGAACCCGCTAGCGCGCCTGCGCCGAGCGGCGAAACGTCGGCGGCAGTGAGTGCGGCCTGGAAGCGACCAATATCTCGCTGCAGGCTCCACACGTGGGCAGCCAGATGATGCGCAAGCGGGACAGGCTGGGCTCGTTGCAGGTGCGTGAAGGCGGGCAAGACAGCTGCACCGTCGACATGCGCGCGGTTGACGAGGATTGCCTGCAAGTCGGCGGTGCCTTGGATCAACGCGAAGGCGTGTGCGCGACACCAGAGCCGGAAGGCGGTTGCCACCTGATCGTTACGTGAGCGCCCGGCGTGTACGCGGCGACCGACATCGCCCAGCTGAGCGACGAGCTGACGTTCGATCAGCGAGTGCACGTCCTCATCAGTGGCGCCAGCGTCGATCGCGACCGAATCGAGTGCCTGCACGATCGCGGCGGCGTCATCCGCCGGAATGATTCCCTGGCGTCCCAGCATCCGGGCATGCGCCTTCGAGGCCGCAATGTCGTACGGCAATAGTCGCTGGTCGATGTCGAGCGACTGCGACAGCGCTAAGACGTCTGGATGCAGTCCACCCTCAAGTCGCCCCGACCAGAGCGGACCGCTCGCCTCGTGCTCGCCCATCAGTGCAGCCTCAGTCGTCAAGCTTCAGGAAGCTCGGAACATCCAAAGCATCGTCCGAGACCTCGAGCGAGCGCGGCGAAGGAATCTCAAACTCCAGCGTCGACGTCGGGTTGGGAGTCTCGCCACGGTCACCCGACGACGCAGACTTGCGTGGCATCGGTGCGGGCTTGCGATCGAAGCCGGTGGCAACGACAGTCACACGGATGTGATCGCCCATCGCCTCGTCAATCACAGCACCAAAGATGATGTTGGCATTGGCGTCGGCAGCCCCAGCAATCACTTCGGCTGCGTCGTTGACCTCGAACAGCCCAAGCTCTGAACCACCCGTGATGTTGAGCAGAATGCCGGTTGCACCTTGGACGCTCGACTCGAGCAGCGGCGAAGAGATCGCGGCGCGCGCGGCCTCGCCTGCGCGGCGATCGCCAGCGGCCTGACCAATACCCATCAGGGCGGTGCCCGAATCGCGCATGACCGTGCGAATGTCGGCAAAGTCAAGGTTGATCAGGCCGGGAATCGTAATCAGGTCGGTGATGCCCTGGACGCCTTGGCGCAGCACGTCGTCGGCCATCTGGAAGGCGTCAACAATCGAGGTGCGGCGCTCGACCAAGTTGAGCAGGCGATCGTTTGGAATCACGACAATCGTGTCGACATGTGCTGCGAGCTCTTCGACTCCACGGTCGGCCTGCTCGGCGCGGCGTCGACCTTCGAAGCCGAAGGGGCGCGTGACAATACCAACCGTAAGGGCACCCAGTTCGCGTGCGATCTCGGCAATCACCGGCGCGGCACCCGTACCCGTGCCGCCACCCTCGCCGGCAGTCACGAACACCATGTCGGCTCCGCGAAGGGCCTCCTTGATCTCTTCCTTGCTCTCAACGGCGGCCTCGCGACCGACATCGGGGTTCGCGCCGGCGCCAAGGCCGCGCGTAATCTTGCTGCCAAGCTGAATCTTGATGTCGGCGTCCGTCATCAAGAGTGCCTGTGCGTCCGTGTTGGCGGCGATGAACTCTACGCCACGCAGGCCCGCGTCAACCATGCGATTGACCGCGTTGCTGCCGCCGCCGCCGACGCCGACGACCTTGATCACTGCCAGATATGCCCCGCTACCGTCTCGCATTGCCATGATCGTCCTCCGCTCAGTCTCTACGTCTACGTAAGGTAAAGGTTTGCTTCCATAAACACGAAAGGCTCCCGCCGCTAGGCGAGAACCTCGAACAGTGTACTAAATTCCGATGGTCAGAGTCAACCCCACCAGACTCAGGCTCACCTTGAAGGCGACAAAAATTTCTCAACCTCATCCTGAGCCTAGCCAAACACCGCATGGATACTCTCGGCCGGCGTGGCCCCTGCAATCCACGTACCAAGATCAGACTGATCACCAGAAACTGCGGCCGCGGTCGGTGCCGGAGCGTTGGCAGTCAAGGGATCAGCAGAACTCTCTCGCAGGACCGGTGCGGCCGGCACGGTGACATCGACGTACTGAACAGTGGTTCCGGCGCGCCGCAAGACAGAGCGGGCGACCTTCAGTTTGGTCGCGAGTTGATCCGCATCACCAACGCGAACCTCAACTCCCTGAGCGGTCTGTCCAACCAGGCCGTCTTGGCCGTACCCGATGGCTCGGAAGCGAAGCGTGCGGCTGCGAGCAGCGGCCAGCGCGAGCTCGGCCACGACGCCCGGTGCAGTGACTGTCCCACCCGCTCCAGGAATATCGCTTGGCGCGGAGGCGATGATTGGCAAGCCCATCGCGCCCGCAGTGGCCGGACCGAGCACGCGCCCAGAGGCGGCCAGCACGACTCTTCCCTGCGGGGTGGTGGTCATAGCAACGGCACGTTCGGGGACGACCTTGATCGTGAGCGTGTTGGGAAACGCTCGATCGACAAATGCCGTCTGCACCCGCGGAAGGCTGGCAACAGCAGCCGCGACCGCAGCGGGATTGATCGACAACATGCTCGTGCTGCCCGTCGTTGCAAAGACCGTCTTGCGAACCACGCCCTCGACGTTACCGCCACCGGCGCCGACAACCTCGACGCGATCGACGCTAAACGAGCCCGTGGCCTCAATCGCGCGCAATCCCACAAGCCCAAGCGCGACGACGATGCCCGCCCCAAGCAGTCCCAAAGGCACCAGCGCAGCCCGTCGCATGTCCAACGGGGACATACGCTCCAGCGGCCACGGCACCTGCATAGTTGTGTGTTTCTGCGCCGTGCTCGAAACTCCTCCGAATCCCTGCAGCAATGCGCGATTCGGCGCCATTGAGCGTTGACGCGCACCCAACCACCATCGAGAGCGGGCGATGGGTCTCGAACCCACGACCTACAGCTTGGGAAGCTGTCGCTCTACCAACTGAGCTACGCCCGCATGGGGCGCAGACTAGCAGCGGCCCGGTCCTACCCGCATGAGACGAAGGCTCGCTGGCGGTTCGCCCAAGAAGGTGAACGCCAATGACTTCCTAGTACCGGTAGCGGTCAGCCTTGTACGGACCCTCAACAGGGACACCAATGTAGGCAGCTTGGTCGGGACGAAGCTCGGTCAACTGGCCACCAAGCGCGGTGACATGCAGTCGTGCGACCTTCTCGTCGAGATGCTTCGGCAAGACGTGGACGCCCAGTGGGTAGTCCTTGGTGTGACCAAACAGCTCGATCTGGGCGATGACCTGGTTCGTAAACGAGGCGCTCATCACGAAGCTCGGATGGCCGGTGGCATTACCGAGGTTGAGCAGGCGACCTTCGCTCAAGACGATGATTGCGTGACCGTCTTCGAAGAACCACTGGTCAACCTGCGGCTTGACGTTCTCGCGGCGAACACCGGGATACTCGGCCAACGCAGCCATGTCAATCTCGTTGTCGAAGTGGCCGATGTTGCCGAGCACGGCGTTGTTCTTCATCTTCGTCATGTGCTCGACCGTCACGATGTCACGGTTGCCCGTTGCGGTGATGATGATGTCGGCCTGCGCGATGACGTCGTCGAGACGCACAACGTCGTAGCCCTCCATCAGTGCCTGCAATGCACAGATTGGGTCGATCTCAGCGATTACGACGCGGGCACCTTGCACTCGAAGTGACTCGGCCGAACCCTTACCAACATCGCCGAAGCCGCAGACGACGGCCATCTTGCCCGCGAGCATCAGGTCGATACCGCGGTTGATGCCGTCGACGAGCGAGTGGCGGCAACCGTAGAGGTTGTCGAACTTGCTCTTGGTGACGGAGTCGTTGACGTTGATCGCGGGGAACAGCAGCGTGCCCTCGTCAAACATCTGAGCCAGACGCAGCACGCCCGTCGTGGTCTCCTCGGTGACACCCTTGATGCCGTCGGCAATCGTGGTCCACTTGTGAGCATCGGCTGCGACGGAGGCCTGAAGCAGCGTGAGGAAGACCTGGAACTCCTCGGACTCACCCGTCGAGGGGTCAGGAACCGCACCGGCCAACTCGTACTCACGACCCTTGTGGACGAGCATGGTCGCGTCGCCACCGTCGTCAAGGATCATGTTCGGTCCACCGTCGGGCCATGTCATGGCCAGCTCTGTGCACCACCAGTACTCCTCAAGCGTCTCGCCCTTCCAGGCGAAGACAGGAACCCCGCGCGGCTCGTCTGGCGTGCCATGCGGTCCGACGGCCACGGCAGCTGCGGCCTGGTCCTGCGTCGAAAAAATGTTGCAACTCGCCCAACGTACCTCTGCACCGAGCGCAACGAGCGTCTCAATCAGGACGGCGGTCTGAATCGTCATGTGCAGCGAGCCCGTCACGCGCGCGCCGGCGAGCGGCTGCTCGGCGGCATACTCTTCGCGCAGCGACATTAGGCCTGGCATCTCGTGCTCGGCAATCGTGATCTCTTTGCGACCCCATTCGGCGAGCGAGAGGTCGGCAACGCGGTAGTCGCTGCTGGTGAGAGGTGCTGCAATGGTGCTGCTCATGTCTTAACTCCTTTTGTGACGCAGATTATACTTCGCAGCCGCACGCGAAGTAGTTGATACCACGAAATCGTTTGTAGCACTGGGTTGACAGCGTGTGTCGTCGGGTGCACCAACGAGCAAATTCCACCCCAACACGCGTGTTCCTGCCCGACAGCGCCGCTCAGACGACGCTAAAGCACGAGCACGAGGTGCTCGAGCGCTACGTCCTGCCCGTCAACGTGTCCCCCAAATGGATCAACGTCGCGACGCACAAAACCGAGCCGGCCATACAGACTCCAACTCGGATCCTCATTCTCGACGACCTCAAGATAAACGGCTCGTACGCCACGTTCGCGGCCCCAATCGAGAGCGGTCGTCACGAGCTGACGCCCCACTCCACGCCCACGGTGTGCGGGGTCGAGCCAGACTCCCCAGAGCGTCGCACGATGGCGCCGGCGCTGTCCAAACTCGCGTGCCACACCCGCCATACCAACCGGAACCCCCTCATGCAGTGCGAGCATGATCAAGGCGTCGCCTTCGCCCGTGCTCGACGCTGCTCGGGCATCCCAAACATCGTCCGCATCGGCAGCAACCTCCGCAAAGGTCTCGAGAAATGCTCCGGGCGCGTTCGCCAGCGCGGCAAGGCGCACCTCGCGCAACAGGCGACCCTCGTCCGCCAGAATGCAGCGAACGTCGATCACATGCGGTCCGGAGCATTGACGCCGATGAGTCCGAGCCCGCGCGTGAGCGCCTCTCCTGTGGCACGCACGGTCGAGAGTCGAAACGCACGGGTGTCTACATCTTCGTGCAGCACGTGCAGGTCGTGATGGAACGCGTGGAAATCGGCAGCGAGTTCGTGGACCCAGGTGACGATGCGATGAGGTGCACGAAGCTCTGCCGCCGTCGCTGCAATATCCGGCCACTCCGCAAGTCGGCGCACGAGCGTCCGCTCGGGCCCTTCGGGCACGTGCGTCGGACCAACGCCAGCAACCTCGAGTCCCTCTTCCGCTGCCTTCCGCAAAATCGACTGACAACGAGCATGCGCATATTGGACGTAGAAGACTGGGTTCTTGCTGCTGGTCTCGACCGCAAGATCAAGATCGATGTCGAGCATCTGATCGTGCGAGCGCTCGACGAGGAAGTAGCGAGCAGCGTCCACACCAATTGCCTCGGCCAGTTCGTTGAGGGTGATGACGTTGCCGCGGCGCTTCCCCATCCGTTCGCCGCTGACCGTCACAAGCTGGTAGATCAACACTTCGACGGCGTCGGCATCCAGACCAAGGCAGGCCGCGCCGGCCTTGAGTCGCTGGATGTAGCCGTGATGATCGGCGCCAAGCACATAGATAGCTCGTGTGGCACCACGCTTGAACTTGAGACCGATGTAGGCAAGGTCGGCTGCAAAGTAGGTCGTCTCGCCATCTGCTTTCAGCAGCACGCGATCCTTGTCATCGCCGAAGGTGGTGGTGCGCAGCCAGGTGGCGTCGTCCTGCTCGAAGACGTGTCCTTCGCTGCGGGCGCGATCGATCGCTGCCGTCACAGCACCGCTTGAGTGCAGCGTCTGCTCGCTCGTCCACAGGTCGAACGTCACGCGCATGCGCTCTAGTCCGGTGCGGATGCGCTCGATCATTACTGCGACGCCTTGCGTCGTCCAGTCCTCGAGCGGTGCATCGTCTGGCAGGTCAAGCGCGTTCGCAACCTCGAGAATCTCGGCACCGGGGTAGCCGCCCTCGGGAATCTCCTCGCCGAGCCGTCGTGCACGAACCGACTGGCCGAACAGGTTGATCTGATTGCCCGCGTCGTTGAAGTAGTACTCCCGCGTCACCGTCTGCCCGGCGAAGTCCAGCAGCCGCGACACACAATCTCCGTAGGCGGCGTTGCGGGCAGAGCCGATCGTCAGATCGCCCGTCGGGTTTGCAGATACGAACTCCACCAACGTCTCATTGCCAGCAACGTGGGCGTGACGGCCGAAATCGCTCCCTGCCGTCAGCATCGCCGACAGGGCTTGGCGGTACCAATCATCCGAGAGCCGGAGATTCAGGAACCCGGGTCCAGCGATCTCGACGGAGGCGATCGCGGGAAAGCTCTCGACGATCGTGGCGAGCTCTTGTGCAACCTCTCGCGGAGACTTGCCAAGCAGCGGGGCGAGTCGCATCGCGACACTCGTGGCGTAATCGCCGTGCTCGGGATTGCCGGGCCGCTCGAGCCCGAGCTCGGGCACGTCTCCCCCTGTCAGACCGGCGACTGCGGCGGTGAGTGCGGCGTGCAGGTCGGCAACGGGATCGATCACAGGCGAATCGTGGCAAAGCACTGACGCCGCGGCGCTGGTGCTATCGGTGGTAGGGCAGCCCGCGACGGATCGTAAGTGCGCGGTACAACTGCTCGACGGCGACGACGCGTGCCAGTTGGTGTGGCAGCGTCGCTCGTCCAAACGCCAACTGGTGCTGGCTCGCCGCGAGGATGCGCGGGTCGATCCCCTCTGCGCCACCCACCACGAAGGCCGTTTTTTGCGGAGCACGTTCTTCCAACTCGGCAACCAACTCAGCCAGTCGTTCGCTCGTGATCTGTTCGCCATTGCGATCGAAGGAGACCACCGTCCAGCCCTCCGTCGCAGCAGCAATGCGATCCCCTTCGCGCTGACGAATCTCGGCTCCCGTACCGCGCCCCAGTGGTTCGTCCTTGACCACCACAACGTCGAACTTGGCGAGTTTTCCAATCCGCGCCTCGTAGTCCGCAGCGGCCTCGGCGAGACCACCGCGCGCACGCCCGACGACCACGAGCCGAAGCGAGGCTATGCCTCCAGGTGGTCGTCGCCGACCTCGGGCAGGTCGCGAATGCTCTCGCGCGCCGACCACTTGTCGTAGTTATCGTGGATCGCGTCAAGCAATTCGCCCATGAACTGAGGCGAGAGATTGATGCGACTGACGACCACGCCAGGAATCTCCGGTCCGTCGAACTCGTGATCAACGCGCGCAAAGGTGATTGTGAACTCATAATCCGAGTGCGACACGTTCGCGAAGTTGGCGTAATGCCCCGCCATTTCTTCGGGCGTGAAGTGGATGTTTAACTGTCGTTCGGGCTGTTCATTCTGGTCCATGCACGCAGTCTACTCCGGGTGTGCGGCGCGACATCTCGCCTATCGTGTGAGGCGATGCGCGTCGTCGTTCTTTCCGATATCCATGGCAACCTACAGGCGCTCGAAGCCGTGCTGGAAGCAGAGGGCGATCGCTTCGATGCTGTCTGGTGTTTGGGGGACACGATCGGCTATGGCGCGCGCCCGAATGAGTGCGTTGATCTGATCCGCGCGCGGGCCGACGTGGTGCTGGCGGGCAACCACGATCTCGCCGTTCTGGGCAAGGTCAACGTCGCTCGCTTCGGCGACGACGCCGGACGCGCCGCCCGCTGGACCCGCGAGGTCTTGGGTGCCGAGCAAGAGGCCTGGCTGGCGACACTCGAGCCGATCGACAGCATCAATGCAGTAACGCTGGCTCACGGCTCACCCCGCGATCCGATCTGGGAGTACGTGATCGATGGTCCGGGCGCCTCAATTGCTCTTGCGCATGCCCCCGCTGCCAAAGTCGTGCTGGTGGGCCATACCCACGTGCCGATGTCGGCCCGCAGCGTTGGCGATCGGGTGACCGGCGGCCATGCGCCACCCGGCCGCGAGGAGATCCTCGGCGACGACGTCCGGCTGTTTGCAAACCCTGGGTCCGTCGGGC
>CAMAWJ010000044.1 GCA_945861955.1 Bifidobacterium breve | reverse complement strand
CGCGACAAGAACGACAACGTCGTGATCGTCTGCTCGATCGAAAACCTCGACGCGATGGGTGTCCACACGGGCGATTCCGTCTGCGTGGCGCCCGCCATGACGCTCTCGGATCGCGAGTTTCAGAGCCTCCGCGACGCGGCCGCAACGGTGATCCGAGCGGTTGGTGTCGAGACAGGCGGCTCGAATGTCCAGTTTGCCCTCAATCGCGAAACGGGCGAGTTGGTCGTGATCGAGATGAACCCGCGGGTCAGCCGCTCGAGCGCGCTGGCCTCGAAGGCGACGGGCTATCCGATTGCGAAGGTCGCGACGAAGCTCGCGCTTGGCTACACGCTCGATGAGATCCCGAACGATCTGACGCAGACAACGCCCGCCAGTTTTGAGCCTACGCTCGACTACGTGGTCACGAAGTTGCCGCGGTTCGCGTTCGAGAAGTTCGCGGGCTCCGACGACACGTTGACGACGCAGATGAAGTCCGTCGGTGAGGCGATGTCGATTGGTCGCACCTTCGCGGAGAGTTTTGGCAAGGGTCTGCGTAGCCGCGAGCTCGATGCGGATGCGCGGACGGAGGGCAGCCTCGAGATCGCCAAGTGGGATCGCTACGACCTGATCTTTAGTCGCCTGCGCAACGGCGAGGATCCGTTGGCCTTGAGCAAGGAGAGCGAGATCCACCCCTGGTTTCTCGAGGAGTTCGCGCGGATCGTTGCGGCCGAGCAGGTCGTCACGGAGCTCGGTCTCGACGGCCTCGATGCGACCAGCATGCGGCGCGCCAAGCAGATGGGGCTCGGCGATGCCCAACTCGCAACGTTGACGGGCACGGAGGAGAAGGCCGTGCGCGATCATCGCCGCGGCCTTGGTGTCGTGCCGTCCTATAAGAGCGTTGATTCGTGTGCGGCCGAGGTCGAGGCTCGCAGCACCTATCGCTACTCGTGTTACGACGCGCTCGACGAGCCAGTCAATGACGATCGCCCCGCGGTCGTCATCCTCGGCTCGGGCCCGAACCGCATCGGCCAGGGCCTTGAGTTCGACTATTGCTGTGTGCATGCTGCGATGACGCTGCGGCGGCTTGGCTATGCCGCGGTGATGATCAACTGCAATCCCGAGACGGTCAGCACCGATTACGACACGTCCGATCGGCTCTACTTCGAGCCGCTCACGATCGAGGACGTGCTCGAGGTGATCGCGCGCGAGAAGCCGGTTGGCGTCGTCGTGCAGTTTGGTGGTCAGACGCCGCTGCGGCTTGCGGAGCGACTCTTGCAGGAGGGCGTACCGATCCTGGGCACGCCGTTCGAGAGCATCGACCTCGCCGAGGACCGCCTGCGCTTTGGCGAGTTGCTTGCCAAGACGGGCCTCAAGGCGCCAGATTGGGCGATTGCCGATGGCATGGAGGAGGCCGTCGAGGTCGCCAATCGGATCGGCTATCCCGTCCTCGTGCGCCCGTCCTATGTGCTCGGCGGCCGTGCGATGCGGATCTGTTACGACGAGGCGACCCTGCGCGATGGGCATGTCGGCCCATCGACCTTGGTCGATCGCTTCGTCGAGGACGCGATCGAGATCGACGTCGACGCAGTCTCCGACGGTCGCGACGTCCTGATTGGCGCGGTGATGCAGCACGTGGAGGAGGCCGGGGTGCACTCGGGCGACTCGGCGTGCGTCATCCCGCCGCTCTCGATTGGGGCCGCGGTTGAGACGGAAGTGCGGCGACAGACCGTCGAGCTGGCGCGTGCGCTCGGCGTCGTCGGCCTCGTCAACGTGCAGTACGCGATTCGCGATGGCGAGGTCTATGTGCTCGAGGCCAACCCGCGTGCGAGCCGCACGGTGCCGTTCGTTGCGAAGGCGACGGGCGTGCCGCTGGTCGATGCCGCGGTGCGGGTCGCCTTGGGCGAGCGGGTCGTGGACCTAGGTATCTCCGAGGAGCGGCCGAGCATGGTCAGCGTCAAAGAGGCCGTGCTGCCGTTCGCGCGCTTCCCGGGTGCTGACGCGCTGCTCGGGCCCGAGATGCGGGCCACGGGCGAGGTGATGGGCACAGGCCCCGACTTCGCGACGGCGTTTGCCAAGGCGCAGCGCGCTGCAGGCCAGGCACTGCCAGCACCGAATCCGGATGGTTCGACGGGAGTCGCATTGACGGTCAACGATCGCGACAAGCCGGCGGCCGCAAGTATCGCGCAACAGCTCGTCAAGGCTGGCTTTACGGTCTATTCGACGGAGGGCACAGCCCGCGCGTTGCGGCAGATGGGCATCGAGGTGCAGCAGGTGGCCAAGTTGTCCGAGGAGGGCGATTCGATCCCCGACCTGATCCGCGACGGCAAGATCGCCCTCGTCATCAATACGCCGCTCGGCCAGGGCGCGCGCGGCGACGGCTACGAGATTCGTCGCGCCGCCGTGCAGTACCGCGTGCCGTGCATCACGACGCTGTCAGGCGCTGCTGCAGCGGTGCAGGCGATGGAGCGAGCCTGGAAGGTTGAGGGCAAGGCGCTGCAAGATCTGCATCGTTCGTTGGGAGGCTCGGCGGCATGAGTGGGGTGGTCGAGCACGCAACGCGGCTCGGCCCACACTTGGCGCGTGTCGTGGCGGTCGAGCCGCTCGGCGGCCTCGCGCTCGTGCGTATCGAGCTCGATCCGCGCACCGACGTGGGCACGCCCGGACAGTTCCACATGCTGAGCAATCCGGCTGGCCACGACTATCTGCCTCGCCCCGTAGGTCTGATCCAACTCGACGACGGGGTCGGCTTTGTCGTCGATCAGGCGAGCGCGGCCAGCGACATGGCGGGCCCTGAGATTGCAGTTTTGGGGCCACTTGGCAGGGGTTTTGATCTGTCCGAGACCAACGCAGAGACGACGCTGCTCGTTGCCGCGGGCTTCGGTTTGACCGTCATGCCCGGTATCGGACGCCTGCACAGTGGTATCCGATTGATTGCCGGTTTACGGCAAGCCGATCACCTACCCCTGCTCGACCACGTTACGGGCACCACAATTGACGCTCCGCAGGTTGCCCCCGACCTCGTCACCGATCCCCTGATTGACGCTCTCGCAGGCGGGCAGTACTCGCAGGTCTTGGCCGCTGGGCCGGCTGGCCTTGGCGCGGCAGTGGCTCGCATCTGTGCAGATCATGGCGTTGCGAGCCAGATTGCGCTCGAGGCACCGATGGCCTGCGGCTTCGGCGCTTGCAATGGCTGTGCGGTCCAACTCGACGGTGCGTGGAAGCGCTGCTGCATCGACGGTCCGGTCGTCGACGGACAGAGGCTGCTCGCATGAGCATCACCGTCGGCCGCCTCAAACTCGCCCAGCCGCTCCTCAACGGCTCGGGCACGTGGGACGCCGAGCAGGCTCACCGCATCTTCGGCGACGCCAACCCTGGCTTGGCCGGCTTTGTCACGAAGACGATTACGCCCGAGCCGCGTGCCGGCAACCCTGCGCCACGCATCGCGCCATCGCGCCAAGGGTTGCTCAATTCGATCGGTCTGCCTGGGCCTGGTCGCGAGGCATTTCTCGCGACAGTCTTGCCGTATCTGCGCACCATCGTCGCTGGACCAATCATCTGCTCGGTTGGTGGCTTTTCGCTTGCCGACTATGTCGATACCGTCGCGGCGCTCGAAGGCGACCCAGCCTGTGCCGCGATCGAGCTGAACGTCTCGTGCCCGAACGTCGAGTCTGGCTGCGCCTCAATTGGCGGCGACGCGGGGGAGACAGAGCGCCTCACACATGCCGCGCGTCAAGTCACGACAAAGCCGTTGTTCGTCAAGCTCTCGGCGAGCGTGGCCGACATCGCCACGATCGCCAAGGCCGCCGAGGCGGGTGGTGCCGATGCGCTGGTCTGTGTCAATACCGTCAAGGCGACGGCTGTCGATCGCCGCACGGGCAAGAGTTGGTTTGGTGGAGGCGGGGGAGGCCTGTCGGGCGCGGCGATCAAGCCGGTTGCCCTGCATGCCGTGGTGGCGTGCCGCGAGGTGACGACGCTCGACATCATCGGGCTCGGCGGTGTCGAGTCTGCCGACGATGTGCGTGACCTATTGGCCGCCGGCGCCTGCGCTGTCGCGCTTGGCACGGCGCTGTTTCGCAATCCAGCGCTGGCATACACGATCTCTGCCGACCTTGCGCCCTAGTCGTGTTCACCACCTATACACATAAAAACTCTCAATAACAACCACAAATTGATAGTGTCCGGTTTCCGGTAACTCTCCGCAAACGTTGAAGGTTGAGGCAAGGGGCCAGATGGGACTAAAGTCCTGCCAGTGCCGACCTCCGCCCCACAGCCACCGCCCGTCTCGTCCTCGCAGCAAGCGCTTCTTCGACACGAGACCCCAACTCGTTCGGCCAGTCAACGCCACACGGCGCTCGCTCGAGCCAACGCGATTCGCGTCAAGCGTGCGGGTCTGAAGCGCGATCTCAAGGGTGGCGAGAAGCTGTTGGCCGACATTCTGCTGCGCCCCACCGAGTGGGTCCTGACCGCGAAGGTTCACGATTTGATGCTCTGCGTGCCGGGTGTTGGTGGCATCAAGGCCGCCAAGATGCTGCAGCAGTGCCGTGTGTCGGGTTCGAAGACGGTCGGTGGTCTGTCGGATCGTCAGCGCATCGAGCTCGTCGCGCTGCTGCGCCGGTAGGCGCCGCGTGGCGCGACTCTTCGTCATCTCGGGTCCGTCGGGTGCCGGTAAGGGCACACTCATTCGCGGCGTCCTCGAGGTCAGCCCCGAGTTGGCGCGCGTCGCCCGAAGCGCCACGACCCGCACGATGCGCCCCGGTGAGGTGGATGGTCGCGAGTACTTCTTCCTTAGCGCCGACGAGTTCGATCGTCGGGTCGGCGTCGGCGAGTTCGAGGAGCACGTCGAGTTCGCCGGCAATCGCTACGGCACCCTCAAGAGCGAGATCGATGGACTCCTGGCTGGTGGCCAGAGCGTGATCCTCGAGCTCGAGGTCGACGGCAGTCTCGTCATCAAAGAGCGCCGCCCCGACGCCGTCCTGATCTTCATCGACTGCCCAACCGACGATTTGCACCGCCGCCTGGTCGCCCGCCAGACCGAAATGGCCGGCGAAATCGCCGACCGCCTCCGCATCGCCGACGAGCAGGCCCAGCACAAGGGCGCCTTCGACCATGTCGTCGTCAACGAGGAGGTCAATCGTGCCGTGCACGAGTTGCTGACGACGATGGAGCGTGAGCTCGAGTGCTCGTAGGTAGGCGTGGGGCGTGTTTGGCGCCCAGTGTCACGCCAAACCCTCAACGAGTGCTACTTTGTGTCAGTCGTCGCGCGCGGTGTGCGGCACAGCATTGGAGTCCCGACACTTCATGATCTATCCGAAGATTGATGACCTGACTGCCGTTGTTCCGTCGAAGTACGCTCTCGTTGTTGTGGCTAGTCGCCGCGCCCGTGAGTTGAACGACTATCACCGCCAGTTGGGCGAGGGCGATTTTGCCGGCGAGAAGCATTATGCGCCGCCGATGGTTGAGTCGCGCTCGAAGAACTATCTGACGATGGCTCTGGAGGAGATCGCGGCGGACAAGATCGCGTGGGAGACTCCCGAGGCGTAATCGCCGAGGATGGGCTCGCGCCTGTCCTGTTGGCCGTGACGGGTGGCATTGCTGCCTATCGCGCATGTGAGGTTGTGCGCGGCCTGATTAAGGCCGATGTACCTGTGCAGGTTGCGATGACGCGCGCTGCACGACGGTTTGTGGGCGAGACGACGTTTGCGGGTCTAAGTCGCCGCCATGTCTTGACGGACGATCCCGATCCGAACGACCCGATCTATCCGCATCTCGATGCGGCGCGGGCTGCCAGGGTCATGGCCGTCGTACCGGCGAGTGCCAACACGATTGCGCGGCTGGCCTATGGCCTCTCCGACGACGTTGTCGCAGAGAGCGCACTTGCCTTGGCGGGGCGGCTGTTGATCGCCCCGGCGATGAACCACCGCATGTGGCTGCACCCTGCGACCCAGGAGAACATCCAGACCCTCAGAGACCGCGGCGCCACAATCATCGGCCCCGACGCGGGTGACCTCGCCGAGGGCGAGCAGGGCATTGGTCGTCTTGCGCAACCCGACGAGATTGTCCAGGCGATCCGCGGCCTCTTGGGCGAAGGTAGCCTCGCCGGCAAGCGTGTGTTGGTGACGGCCGGTGGCACCCGAGAGCCACTCGACAGTGTGCGCTTTCTGGGCAATCGTTCGAGTGGCAAGATGGGCGTAGCCCTCGCCAATGAGGCGTTGGCCCGCGGCGCAGAGGTGACGACGATCCTCTCCAACACTGTGGTGCGCCCGAATGGTGGCTTGCAGATCGACGCCTCGACCACCGCTGAGCTCGAACACGCGGCCACCGAGCACGCAAAGACAGCCGACATCATCCTGATGGCCGCCGCCGTTGCCGACTTTCGCCCTGCCACACCCGAGACCACCAAGCGAGCCCGCACCGATGCTTGGAGCCTCGAGCTCGAGCCCACCGCCGACATCCTCGCCGGCCTCGCAGCCAATCGTCAGCCCAACCAGCTGATCGTCGGTTTCGCCGCCGAGGACTCCGAAGACATCGCCCGCGCGCGTCAGAAGCTCGAACGCAAAGGCGTCGACCTGATCGTCCTCAACGACATCTCCGACGCCACGATCGGCTTTGATGCAGACGACAATGCGGTCGTGATTGTCAGCGCCACCGACGAGACGCGGGTTGCGCAAGCCTCGAAGCGAGCGGTTGCAGCGGCGGTACTGGATCGGGTCGAGGGCATTCGCCCGTAGGGGCCAATAACGGCTACGGCCGAGTACAGTTGGGACAGTCGAGGCTTTCTTGGGTCTGGTTGGTCTGTTGTTGAGACCGACCCCGATACACTCCCACCATGGTCGACCCCGACACTCTCCTCGCCGACGCACTCGCGCAAGTCGATGCTGCGCCGAATTTGGCTGCGCTCGAGGATGTCCGTATCGCCACCGTTGGTCGTAATGCCCCACTGCCACTCGCTTTGCGCGATGTCGGCACCTTGCCCCCCGAGGAGCGTGGCGAGGCAGGCAAGCGCCTAAATATCACGCGTCAGCAGATCGAGGCGCGACTAACGCAGCGCCAAGCACAGCTCGAGAGCAGCGCACTAGCTGACACGCTCGCAAACGACCGTATCGACGTCACCCTGCCGGGTCGCGCCATGCCGCATGGAGGTCTGCACGTGTTGACACAGACGCGTCGCGAGATCGAGCAGATCTTCCTCGACATGGGCTACGCAATTGCAGAGGGGCCAGAGGTCGAGACGGAGTTCAACAACTTCACGGCTCTCAACATCCCCGATGATCATCCGGCCAAGGCCGATTCGGACACGCTCTGGGTGTCTGATGGCGTGCTGCTTCGCACCCACACCTCACCTGTCCAGGTGCGTGTGATGGGGGCGCAAGATCCGCCTGTTGCAGTCATCTGCCCGGGCCGTGTCTATCGCCGCGATACCCAGGATGCAACACACTCGCCGATCTTCCATCAGGTCGAGGGCCTCGTGATCGACGAGGGCATCACGCTCGCACACCTCAAGGGCACGCTCGAGCATGTCACCAAGCGTCTCTTTGGTGAGGATCGCAAGATTCGTCTTCGTTCAGGCTTTTTCCCCTTCACCGAGCCAAGTATTGAGGTCGATGTCTCGTGGGGCGATGGCTGGATGGAGATCCTCGGTGCCGGCATGGTCGACCCGAACGTGTTGGAGCACGTGGGCTACGACTCCACGAAGGTCACAGGCTTTGCCTTCGGTATGGGAATCGAACGGATTGCGATGCTTAGGCATGGCATTCCGGACATTCGGATGCTCTATGACAATGACGTGCGCTTCTTGGCTCAGTTGTCTAATTCGTAGGCGAGCGCTTTGATCGTGTCCGGGATTCCGGTTGCCACGGGTACACGCGCATTCCATCCGAGTTCGTTGAGTGCCAAGGCGGGATCTAGACTGCTGTTCAGGATTTCGCCGGATCGCAATTCGGCCATTACTGGGGATGTCTGTGAGGAAAGCGCCTCACAGGCAAAGTCGAAGATCTCCCGCACGGAGGTCTCTATGCCGGTCGCGATGTTGTACGTGCCGTGCCGACCAATAGCGCCAAACAACCCCTTGGCAACGTCAGTGACGTGAATAAAATCACGCGTCGGCAATCCGTTGCCGAACAGAGTGATACTTTCGTTGTGGCGGATGCGGTGCGCAAAAATCGCAACGACTCCGGCCTCGCCATCGCCACGTTGGCGCGGGCCGTACACGTTTGCTAGTCGACATACAACGTGTGGTAAGTCGTGCTCAGTAGCGTGCGCATGGATGAGAGCCTCGCCCAAAGCCTTTGATTGAGAATATGGAGACAAGGGCGCGACGGGCGCGCTTTCAGGTATCGGGCGATGGGGATAGTCACCGTATACACCGGCAGTCGACGTGAAGACAAGTGGGCATCGAAAGGTCTCGCAGATGCGAAGAATATTCGTTGTCCCTTCAACGTTGACCGCGTGGTTGCGAGCCGGGTCTTCGATTGCTCGCACGACACTTGCTTGTGCGGCACAGTGGATCACAGCACTGGGTGGGAGCATGTTCTTGCAGATCGCGATCACTTCATCGGCATTAGCGATGTCAACACGATGCAGGTCAACGGCGACTGGCAGGTTGCCGATGCGGCCAGACGAGAGGTCATCGAGCACAGTGACATGCATGCCTCGATCTAAAGCTCTTTCGACAACGTGGGAGCCGACGAAGCCAGCGCCGCCAGTGACAAAAATTGATTGCATAATGGAAAATGTATCGTCCTCGGGCAGCAAGCGCTTCCGGTCTGGGCTCGCACGGATACACTCTCGTCGTGCGCCTTCCCCTGACTTGGCTCCGCGACTTCGTCGACTACGCGGGTACTCCCGAAGACCTCGCCGACCGTCTAGGTAC
>CAMAWJ010000043.1 GCA_945861955.1 Bifidobacterium breve | reverse complement strand
CGCGTGACGGGCAAGCTCGATGCCTTCGCACCAGGCGCGAAGGTGATCCACTTCGACATCGACCCGGCGGAGATCTCCAAGAACCGTCGCGCTGACGTGACCCTGCTCGGCGATCTCAAGCGCACGCTGCCCGCGCTGCGCGAGGCTGTCGTCGAGACGAGGAATGCCGAGCGGCTCGCCGACCAGCGCGACTGGCTGACCGACGTCCAGGGCTGGCGCAAGGAGAACCCCTTCCGCTACATGAAGGGCGAGAAACTGAAGCCGCAGTACATCATCGAGCAGTTCGATCGCGCCCTCAAGGGCAAGGATGCGATCTGGGTGACGGGCGTCGGCCAGCACCAGATGTGGGCAGCGCAGTTCCTCTCGATCGATGGTCCGCGCCGCTGGCTGACCTCGGGTGGTCTGGGCACGATGGGCTTTGGCGTCCCCGCCGCCATCGGTGCACAGCAGGGCTGTCCCGACGCCTACGTCGTCAACTTCGACGGTGACGGCTGCTTCCAGATGACCTCGCAGGAGCTCGCGACGGCAATCTGTTACGACGTGCCTGTGATCCACGCCGTGATGAACAACGGCTGGCTCGGCATGGTGCGTCAATGGCAGGAGTTGTTCCACGACGAGCGCTTCTCCGAGACCAATCTGTTCGGCACAATTCCCGACTTCGTCAAGCTTGCCGAGGCCTACGGCTGCCTTGGCCTGCGTGCCGAGACCGAGGCCGAGGTCGATGCTGTGATCGAGCAGGCAATTGCCGAACGCCGCCCGACCGTGATCGATTTCCGGATCGACCACGACGAGAAGGTCTATCCAATGGTGCCTGCAGGCGCTGCGTCCCACGAGATGATCGACCAAGTCTGGGACAATGAATGGGTCGAGGAGGGCGTCTAATGGCTACACCCGGACACCACACACTGAGCGTCTTGGTCGAGAACCGACCGGGCGTGCTTTCGCGCGTCTGTGGTCTGTTCTCGCGGCGTGGCTTCAACATTGAGAGCCTCGCCGTCGGACCGACGGAGCGAACCGATCGCTCGGTCATCACGATTCGCGTCGATTGCACGCGTCACTCCGTTGAGCAGGTCGTCAAGCAACTGGACAAGCTGATTGACGTGATCGACGTGCTCGAGGTCGAGCCGGATTCGGCGATCGAGCGTGAGCTGCTCCTGATCAAGGTCAAGGCCGAGGCAGAGCACCGGCTCGAGATCATGCGCATGGCCGAGGTCTTCAACGCTCGCGTCGTCGACGCAGGCGCTACGACGCTCCTGCTCGAGTGCGTCGAGCATCCCGATCGCCTCGCCGCGCTCGAGGAGTTGCTCTCCCCGTACGAGATTGTCGAGGCTGTGCGCACAGGCCGAGTGGCAATGACCCGTGCCTCAATTGCGAACGAGGCTGCACGACCGAAACTGAAGATCCTCGGGTAACTGGGGCCACAAAACCCCAGACCGACGTACATTTCCGCAACGGCGCATTGCGCCGACTGACTTCAAGCGAGAGGGAAGAATCCGCATGGCAACGCTCTATTACGAGTCCGATGGAGATTTCGGAGCACTCAAAGGCAAGCGCATCGTCGTTCTGGGCTACGGCTCGCAGGGCCACGCACATGCACTCAACCTGCGCGAGTCCGGCGCGGACGTCACGGTCGCCGTTCGCCCCAACTCTGAGGGTTGGGCCCGTGCCGAGAGCCATGGCTGGACGCCACAGACGCCTGCTGACGCCTGCAAGGACGCCGACGTCATCGCGATGATGGTCCCCGACCACATCCAGGCCGAGCTGTGGCGCTCGACCGTCAAGGACCTCGTCAAGCCAGGCGCCACGCTGCTCTTTACGCACGGCTTCTGCATCCACTTCGGCCAGATCGAAGCGCCGACCGACGCCAACGTCGTGATGGTCGCCCCGAAGGGCCCCGGCCACCTCGTCCGTCGTCTCTACACCGAAGGTGCGGGCGTGCCGGCACTGATCGCCGTCGAGAACGACGCGACCGGTGACGCCAAGCAGATCGCCATGGCGTGGGCGATCGGTATCGGCTCGGCCCGTGCCGGCGTGATCGAGACGACGTTCCGCGAGGAGACCGAGAGCGACCTCTTCGGTGAGCAGGCTGTCCTCTGCGGCGGCGCAACGGCACTGATCGAGGCGGGCTTCGAGACGCTGGTCGAGGCGGGCTATGCCCCCGAAATCGCCTATTTCGAGGTGCTCCACGAGCTCAAGTTGATCGTCGACCTGCTCTACGAAGGCGGCATGGACTGGATGCGTTACTCCATCTCCGACACGGCCGAGTACGGCGACCTGACGCGCGGCCCCCGCGTGATTGGTCCCGAGAGCAGGGCTGCGATGCGCGAGATCCTCGGCGAGATTCAGCGCGGCGAGTTTGCCCGCGAGTTTATTGTCGAGAAGCAGACGGGCGGCACGACGATGCGCATGCTTCGCATGCGCGCCGCTGAGAGCCAGCTGGAAGCGGTTGGCGCCGAGCTTCGTTCGATGATGCCATTTGTGTCCCAGGCCCGTAAGAAGGCCCAAGAGGTCTAAGAACGTGGCGACTCGGGGTACGCTGCGAGGCGTGTCCCGAGTCGCCGTTCGCTCCACTCTGCTCCTGATCGCCTGCGCGATCGTACTGATCGCCTGTGGCGGCTCGCAGCAGCCTGCGTCGTCGACGGTCGGTCCGACGCTAGCCAGCATCGTTGGCACACCAGACGCCTCGGCGGTCGTGACTCCGAATCTGATCGTCCTCGGTGGCACGGACTTTCCGACGGGCAAGACGATTCGAATCCCCTTTCAGGTCTTCCAGAAAAACGGCAAGATCCTCAAGCCCGACGATGGCATAGCCCAGCTCTACCTCGGCGCCTCGGCAACGTCCCCGGCGCTCGGTCCGTATCCCGTCAAGCAACTCTCGCTGAAGGGCGAGGGTGTCACCTTCGATCGAGCCGACGCGGACTCGATCATGGTTGCCGCCGAAGTACCGCTACCAGCAGCGGAAGCGTGGACGGCCGTCGTCACGATGAAGGTCGCGGGCAAGACCGTGGTGGCTTCTAACCAATTCAGCGTTTTGCCAAAGGAGGCCACGCCAGCCGTTGGCGCGGCTGCTCCGACTGCGCGCACGCCGACGCTCAAGGATGTCGGCGGGGATGGCACCAAGATCAGCACAGCCCAACCGCTCGACACGACTCTGCTTAACGATTCAATCCCGGATCTCTTGGCCGCAAAGCGACCCTTTGTCGTGGCCTTCGCGACTCCACGGTTCTGCACAAGTCGCATCTGCGGACCCATCGTCGACATCGTCAAGAACGTGCAGCGTGATCTGCAAGGAACGGAGATGGCGTTCGTTCACGCCGAGATCTTCAACGACCTCAACCCCTCCAAGGGGGCGGCTCCGTGGGTGCTGGCCTGGGCGCTGCCAACCGAGCCATGGGTCTTCGTTGTCAACGCGCAGGGCGTCATCACCGCGAAGTTCGAGGGCGCGGTCACCCAGAGCGAACTCGAGGCGGCGGCGCGCGCCGCCCTCGCGTCTTAGGCGATCACGGCCTTGACCACAGTGAGGACATCCAGAGATCTCAGTCGCTCCTGAAGGACTTGCCCAACCTCGATGGCAAGCTCGTTCGCCTCCTGGCGACCCTCACTCGTCAACGCTGTCAAGCCAGTGCGACCATGACGCGTAACCAGACCGCGTAACTGAAGTGCCAGTGCGAGCTGTTTGGCCTGACTCGACGATGCCGCGATTCGTGTGGCAATCAGAGCCGTGCTAACCGGTCCCTCTTCGTCCAGCAAGATCAGCATCAGGTACGCCTCCATGGGACGGAGGCGGTGAGTTCGAGCAACGTCCAAGAGTGCACGGTCGGCAACGCGCACCGACTCGAGAAACGTTGGCAGTGCTGTTGTAGCTTGCTCCGAAGGGCGCATAGGAAAAACCTTTTCAACGAGACAGTGGACTGAGCTGGGGTAGTTCTAACGCCCTATCATCAACTTTACACACAGTGGAGGTATCCCGCAAACAGAACTGGCATTTGTGCGCTTGAGCAGTTCACACGACGCGCCGACGTATCCAGCCGCTGCGCTAAAGCGGAAACGTCACCATCGTCGCAGTGAAAGCGTGAAGATGATTGGTGCCGGCAATCGGACCAAGCTCGCCTTGGCAAAAACCGCCCGCGAGCGGTACGTTGAGGAGCTCGGCGATCACGCCAGCATCGTGGTGTTGCTGATCGAACATGCGGCGCCCCCTGCCCGTGCACGCAAAGATCAAGGCGGCACCGACATTCGGGTTGGCAAGGCCAATCACTCGCCGGAGATCTGCGTCGGCACCAGCGCCATCGCGCACATGGAACCGAAACGTCTGCCCCACGCGCGGCTCTGCTGCGATCGCAAGGCCACCACTCTCAGCCTCGATACCCAGCAGGCCTCGCACCAGAAAATCGCCAACGTCGTAGTCGGGTCGATTCTCGTCGATCACGATTCCTGCCATCAGCCCAACACGGGCGAGGTGAAGATCTTCCGGATCAAGGGCGCCCAAGACGGCATGGAGTTG
The DNA here is from genome assembly GCA_945861955.1 of Bifidobacterium breve. Lineage (GTDB taxonomy): Bacteria > Actinomycetota > Thermoleophilia > Gaiellales > F1-60-MAGs149 > F1-60-MAGs149. The sequence continues at coordinate 4,408 of CAMAWJ010000043.1, read as the reverse complement.
CTCGACTGCAGGCTTGCTTGCCAGTTCCAGCACGACGTTGCCCTCCGCGGCCGTCACCACAAGATCGCCCCCGATTGGTCGGGCACCCTGCGAGACGATCGTGGAGACTCCTGACACATCGATCCGAATCCCAATTGCACCCTCCGTCAGGATGCGCTCGGAGGTGATCAGGCGGGCAGCGCCGGGCGAACTACCGCCGGTAAAACCACCCACAAGGCTGATGCCACGCGCATCTGCCGTGTGGAGAAAACGATCGGTTGGTGCAGTAAAGGGATCCGCAAAGATCACGACCACACCAGCACCAGCCGGCAGGTCGTTGGCATCTTCCAGCTCGATCACTTCGATCTGATCGGGTGGAAGCACGCCGGCCCAGAGGCTAATCGCCGCCTCCTGCTCGGTCTCCTCGCCAACACCAATCACCCCACCAGGAATCACCGCTCCCGCCACCTCGGCCTTAGGGAAGCGACCAATCAGAGTGCGACGCACGGCGTCGGCCTCATCGCGAAAATGATCCGAAGCCAGCACAACGACGAGTGTCGGTTTGATTCCCTCGAGCGCCGTTTCCACCTGATCGGCGGCCTGGTTGACAGCCGCCTCGGCGTCGACGCCGTGGGCGAGATGAGAGGCGTAACGAAACATGTCACCAAAGTGTTACCGGTTGTCTGCTCCTCTGTGGCCTCGACCCCACTACGCTGCCACTTCACCTTCGAACGAAAGGCCTTCCGTGGCAACTCGCGCCAACATGGAGACCAGCATGGGAACCATCGTCATCGAGCTCTACGCCGATGATGCCCCCAAGACCGTAGAGAACTTCACCAAGCTCGCCGGTGACGGCTTTTACGACGGCCTGATCTTCCACCGCGTCATCCCCGACTTCATGATCCAGGGCGGCTGCCCGGACGGCACGGGCACGGGTGGCCCGGGCTACAAGTTCGAGGACGAGCAGAACTCCCACGACGTCGACCGCGGCAAGCTCGCGATGGCGAACGCCGGGCCAAACACCAACGGCTCACAGTTCTTCATCGTGACGGCCCCCGACTGCAACTGGCTGAAGGGCAAGCACACCGTCTTTGGCAACGTCATTGAGGGTCTCGATATTGCTGACGCGATCTCCGCTGCCGACCGCGATGGTCGCGACATGCCGAGCGAGCCGATCACCATGACGGTCACGATCGTCGAGGACTAAAAGAAAACGAGAACGACACGGGCGTCGCCTGGCTACCAGCCGGCGACGCCCAGTACGTCTCGCGCCACCCGTGCGGAAGACTGGTCATCGACGTCGATGACCAGACCGATCGCCAGGAGTGCGCGTGCCGCACGCAGCCTACCGATCGATCGCCAGCAACTCGCGCAGGTTCTCCTCGACTTGGGGCAAATAGCCCGGGTCGGTCGCCATCAACCCCAGGTGCCCGTCGATCGATTCGATCACCCGCAGCTCGCCGTGCGGCACCATCGCGACCTCATACGCCACGTCGCGTGGTGGGAAGAACATGTCCTCACTAATCGGCATCGCAAACACGGTGGCGGTGATGCGACCAAGTGCAGCCTGTAGGTCGCCATCCGTATTGCGCGCGACGTCTGACCGCTGCCACTTCCACGCCATCGAGAGCAGCGAGTTGGGGTCGAGCGGCTCGTGGTAGCCCTCGGTAAATTCGCGCTGAAAGTCTTCGAGCGTCGCGAAGTCGCCCGTGCGACGCCATTGCTCCTGCTTAAACCATTCCGTCGACCAGCCCATCACGGCCGCGAAGCGCCCATGGAGACGGAGGCCTGAGACAACCTCAGAGGGGTCCGCGTAGGCCCCGTTGTTCCAACCGGGATCGTGGGTGATCGCGTCGATCAGGTTCTGGGTATAGAGAAAGTCGTGCGGTGTGTTCTGCGCCGTGCCCGCGATCGGAGCGGCTCGAAGCACCATCTCTGGAAAGCGCACAGCCCACTCCCAGACCTGCTGTGCCCCCATCGAACCACCAACCACGAGGGCGAGGGTCTCGATTCCGAACAGCTCGCGCACCAGCCGCTCCTGCGCGCGCACGTCATCGCTGATGCGCACCTTGGGAAAGTTTGGGCCCGCATGTGCACCGTCGACATTGTGGGGCGACGACGAGAGTCCGTTGCCGATCTGATTGACGATGATGATCAAGTACCGATTCGGATCGAGCACGCGCTCGGGGCCGACGTAGACCCGCTGCATCACCTCGTGCGTGCCTGAGTACCAGGTGGGTATCAGGATCGCATTATCGCGCGCCTCGTTGAGTGTGCCAATCGTCGTGTAGGCGAGTTGCAGGTCGGGCAGAACGCCACCCTCATCAAGCGGAAAATCGCCAAGCGCGTACAGCTCGTACGGTCCGTGGACCTCGGGTGTGTAAAACGGGTTCACGATCGCCATCGCGTGCTCCTCAACTGTCTGCTGCGGCTGTTGTACCACGCCTACGGTTGCTAATTGGCGACATCCGATACAATCTCGCGTGCAGATCAGGGGACCGCCGGGTCTCCTCGGAGACCGGGAGGAACGTCCGGACACCACAGAGCAGCGTGCTAGGTAACGCCTAGGCGGGGTAACCCGACGGCAGAGCGCCACAGAAAATAGACCGCCCAGCCTCGGTTGGGTAAGGGTGAAACGGTGCGGTAAGAGCGCACCAGCGGCTCCGGTGACGGAGTCGGCTTGGCAAGCCCCACGCGGTGCAACGCCAAACAGGGATGATGATGCGGCTCGCAGAATCCCGGGTAGGCGGCTCGAGCGGCCCGGCAACGGGTCGCCTAGATAGATGGTCCCCCTCGACAGAATCCGGCGTATCGATCTGCAACCGCAACGCCCCCACCCACCGGTGGGGGCGTCGGCCTTTCTCATCCTCGCACGGCAACTGCGAGCCAGCGATGCTGCGGCCGCGATACCCTTAGTGCATGCTCGTATCTGTCTCGCTGATCTCCTACCCGCCTGCGAAGCGACGCTGGGCGTTTGGGCGGATGGGCCTCGATCGACCCGATCTTCGATCCACGCCCGGGCTCGGCTTTCGTCGCATGGTCGGCACAGCCCAAGGACGCTCCTTGGCCTGGAAGCCCGACCTCCTGCGCTGGGGCCTGATCGCCTGTTGGGACAACGAGGAGCACCTCAACGAGTTTCTCGCCGAATCGCCCATCGCAGCACGTTGGCGCGACCACGCCAGTGAAGTCTGGACCATGCGGATGATCCCGATTAAGTCGGTCGGCGAATGGGGCGGCACGAATCCCTTTACCGCCGCGGAGAACACCCCTGAGGATGGTCCCTGCGCCGTAATTACCCGTGCGACGCTCCGTGCCCGCCATACCAAGAGCTTTCATGATGCCGTTCCCGCCATCGACCTAGATCTAGCGCGAGCGCATGGCCTGCTCGGCAGCGTGGGTTTCGGCGAATCCCCGGTTGTCCATCAAGGCACTCTTACGCTCTGGAAGTCGCAGGCATCGATGCGCGAATTTGCCTACGGTACGGCCGCCCATCGTGAGGCCATGCGGCGGCGCACCGACGAGCGTTGGTACTCCGAAGAGCTGTTCGCACGCTTTCGACCGGTGTCGAGCGAGGGCACGTGGGGCGGCACCAATCCGCTCGCAGGGCTCACCACGCCGACATGATCGTGCTGTACCTCTTGGCTGCTGCCCAAGCAGTCGCTGCGATCATCGTTCTAGCGCGCCTGACGCGTGGCAAAGATCTCCCCAAGCCACTGCGTCCCGGTACCACCGCCCGGCCTGGCTCGATCAGTATCGTGATCCCCGCGCGGAATGAGGCAGACCGCATTCGCCCGCTCCTCACAGCTCTCGTGCAGACCACGAGCACCGTGCGAGAGGTGATCGTGATCGACGATCGCTCCAAGGACCACACGGCCTCAATTGTGGCCGAGTTTAGTGCGCTGGATCCGCGCATCCGTGTGGTGCGTGGCAAAAAGCGGAAGCCTGGCTGGATCGGCAAGCAACACGCTCTCCAACAGGGACTCCTGCTTGCTGAGGCGCCATGGACGCTCTGTCTCGATGCTGACACCTGCCCCGACCCCGCCTTGCCGGATGCCCTGGTACAGACGGCAGAGCAGCACGGCTATGACGTCGTCACTGCCGGCCCACGCTTCGCGGTTGATACTACGGGCGAGGCGATGCTGCACCCGGCTCTGCTGGCCACCCTCGTCTACCGCTTCGGTCCACCGACGGTTGCGCCCGCCACGAGCACACGCATGATTGCCAATGGTCAGTGCCTGCTGGTGCCGACTGCCCGCTTTCGCTTGGCAGGCGGCTGGGAGCCAGTTGCCGCCAACATGACGGAGGACGTCGCGCTCGCCCGCCACCTCGTGCGGTCTGGGTGGAAGCTCGGGATGGCAAACGCGGCCCCGCTGCTGCTGGTAGATATGCATGCCTCCACCCGTGAGGCATGGCGCGAGTGGGGTCGCTC
>CAMAWJ010000042.1 GCA_945861955.1 Bifidobacterium breve | reverse complement strand
CCGAGACGCTACGAGTCCCCCAATCGATTCTGTGGGGGAGGACACCACATCCGCGCGGTTGTCATGTCCTCCCTAGAGTCGCCGCCGCGCCTACCTAAGCCGCACGTCGTCGTGTGGGCTGATCGGACCACCTAGTGCGTCTTCGTGCGCCCGCGCTGCCCGACTTCGTTGGCTATCTGCTCGGGACGGGCGCGCTGTTGGCGCTGCCAAGCGTGCCGCATGGTCCGCTGCTTGTGGCGGTGGGGTTGGCGAGCGGCGTTCTGCTTGCTTTTCAGTTTCCTCAGCGGCGCTGGTCGCTGATCGCAGGGGGGGTGGTGCTGGCGCTCGGGTTCGCCGTGGGCAACCATCAGGTCGAACGATTGGCAGCGGAGCCGCTGCGTCCTCTGATCGGCCATTCGGTCTATGGTCTGCCGGTGCTCGTGACGGAGGCCTGGCGTGGCAGCGGCTTTAGCCGCCTCGCAACGGGAGAGGTGCTCAGCGCCTCGGGTGGCCCAGTCCTACTGCGCATCAACGCGACTCAGGGTCCAACGCGCGGCAGCATCCTCCGGGTCAGTGGCAGGGTGTCAGCGCCGCGCGGATCGCAACATGGCTTCGACGAGCGGGCGTGGCTTGCGCATCAGGGCATCCACGCCGTCTTGCGTGTCGGGACGCAAGAGGTGATTGGACGACGCGGTGGCCTCTGGGGTATCGCGGATCGCGCCCGGGCGTACGCCGTCGCTGCGCTCGCGCCAGCTGGAGAGGGAGATCCGGGACGGATCGTGGTGGGCCTCGCCTTCGGTGGTAGCGCGGGCATGTCACCACAGGCCGTGTTGGCGTTTCGCACCTCGGGCTTGGCGCATCTGTTGGCGGTCTCTGGTGGCAACGTGGCTCTGCTCATCGCCTTGGTGGTGTTGGTGACGTGGAGTGTGGGTGGCAATCGTCGGCAGGCGCTCGCGTGCTCGTTGCTGGTGATTGTTCTCTACGTGGGCATCGTTGGCCCTTCGCCCAGCGTGCTGCGGGCCGGAGTCGCTGGCATCGCTGGCTGTCTGACGTGGCTCGTCGGAAGGCCTCGAGACGCATGGCGTGCACTGGCCCTCGGCTTCGGGTGTCTGTTGGCGTGGAATCCCTGGGCGATCTACGACCCAGGCCTCCAACTATCGTTCGTTGCCGTCGCGGGCATCCTGCTGGCCGTTCCGTACGCGCGTCGGATCTCCGAGGCAACCGCGATTCCGTACGTCGTCGCGACGGCCTTGCTGGTGACGGGCGCTGCGACGCTTGCCACGGCCCCGATCTCGTGGTGGCATTTTGGGCGAGCCGCGATCTTCGCCTCGTTGCCGTCGAATCTCTTCGCCGCGCCTGCGGTTCCACTCGCGCTGTGGTCGGCTCTGATCGCGACGATCATCACGCCGGTGGCACCGTCGGCGGGCGCGGGCATTGCCTGGTGCTCGCAGTGGCCCGCGTTGTGGATTCTCTGGTGTGCACGAATGGGCGAGTGGCTGGCGCTGGTCGTGCCCGACACGGTTGTCCTCGTCGGCTGTGGCCTGCTCGCGCTGATCGTCGCACTGCGGCGACCGCGGGCGGCCAGCGCAGTAGGATGGCGTGGTGTCCGCAACGCCACTCGCACCGGTCTACCTGCTGAGCGGCACGGACCGCGGCAAGATCCGCCGAGCACTCGAACGTCTTCGCGATCGTTATAGCAGTGACGCGATCGAGGTCTTCGATGCCGCGCAGCACGAGCCCGACGCGATCGCCGGCGCCTGCAGCCAGCAGGGCCTGTTCGTGGAGGAGCGCCTGATCGTTGTCGAGGGCATCGACGCGTGGGTTAAGCCCCGCCGCGCCGGACGGCTCGACCCCGTGCTTGCCTACGTTGCCAACCCGAGCCCATCGACGGTGCTCGTGCTCGTCGTGGATGCTCCAGCCGATCCGCGCAAGCCGATCTGGCCCGCCGACGACCCGCTCTTCGCAGCCGTGCGCAAGAGCAGCGGCAAAGAGGCGGTGCTGTCGTTCGAGGCACCGAAGAGTGCGGCCTTCTCACGCCAGGAGGCTGAGCGCCTTGGTGTGCGCATGGACCCCGAGGCGATGCTGCGCTTCACCGAACTGGTGGGCGAGAGTCCCGACGAGATCACCCGAGAGCTCGAGAAGCTCTCCACCTACGCACTCGACGACGCCGTCGAGGTTGAGCTGGTCGAGGTCATGATCAGCGCGCGTCACGACGACGCACCGTGGGCCTTGCTCGACACGATCACCGAGCGCGACCGGCGTGGTGCAATCGCCGAACTCACGCGCCTGCTCGCGGGCGACGTCGAGCCGCACCGCGTCCTGCCGCAACTGACCCGCCACGTCGAACTGGTCCGCCGCACGGTTGAGCTCGCCGAACACGGTCGCCCCTCGCGCGAGGCCCTCGCGAAACAGCTCGGAGTGGCACCGTTTCGCGCCGGCAAGATGCTCGCGGCGGTCGGGCGCTGGACGCCGGGAGACGCCAGTGCGGCACTCAGCCACATGCACGAGGCCGACGCCGCAATGAAGGGCTTGTCGCGCATGCCGCCGAGTCTGGTGCTCGAACGAGCGCTTGCTGAATCGCTCTAGCGGCGGCTCCGCGTATCATCCGATTTCGTTGGCGACGTGGCCGAGAGGCTAGGCAGCGGCCTGCAAAGCCGTCTACACCAGTTCGATTCTGGTCGTCGCCTCTTGATAATCGGGGCAGCATCCCGCCGGGTGCTGCCCCGGTTTTCGTACACTAAGCGCGTCGAGGGGTTCGCAATGCACGAGCTCTGCAACATCGCTAGAGCAGTCGAACCAGCAGTCGTCGACGCATGCTGAACCCCTACGCAGCCGAGCGGGTCGCCGGTCGTCGCGTCGTGTTGGATCGCCTCGATCGGGATGGCGCTGCTCTGGCCAGCCTGCTGCGCGACCGGGGAGCCGATGTCGTGATTGCCGACCATGCTCCGGTCGTGGCCGTGCCGTTGGGCTGTGCCCTGGTCCACGAGCGCGATGCTGCCGTCGCGCGTGCAGACATGCTGATGGTCGATTGTTGGACGGGCGAGGAAACGTCGCACGTCGTCCAGGCGCGAGCGCGGGGGATTGTGGTTGGCTGCCTCGCCGATCTTGTGCTCTACGAGGCGCGCTCGCCCGTGGTTGGCGTGACGGGCACGGCGGGCAAGACGATGACCACGCGTCTGATCGCCCACCTGCTCGAGGCGGCGGGCTGGAAGGTCGATGTGCCACCGACCGGTCGCGCGGAGAACGCCTGGCCGAGCGCCGACTCGCTGGCTGCGTTGCGAGCGGACAACGCCCCCGACATCACCGTGGTCGAAGTGACGAGCACCCACCTGGCGTACATGACGACGAGCCCGACCCATGCGGTGGTCACAACGCTCTGGCCCGACCACATCGAGTTGCATGGGGGCGAGGGACGCTACTTCGCAGCGAAGCAACGCATCCTCGCCCGCCAAGTCGCGGGAGACACCGCAGTGCTACCTGTTGGCGAGTCGAGGTTGACGCCGCGGCCCGGCGTTGCCGTCACCTACTTCTCGAGCGAGGACGCGGGTATCGCCGAGGCGCACGTCGCGCCGCACCTCCGTGGCAATCTGGCGGCAGCGCTCGCGACCGTGCGCTCATCGCTGGGCGTTGAGGTCCCACTCGATGCCGCGATCGCCTCGTTCGTGTCGCCCGCATGGCGCGGAGAACGCATGGGCGACGTTGCGGGAATCCCTGTCTTCCACAACGGAATGGCCGCAACACCCGCTAAGGCGACGGCGTTCCTCCGTGCTCTGCCCGACAGGTCGAGCGTCTTGATTGTCGGGGGTATTCCGGATTCGTCGGCTGGCCCGGTGCACGCATCGGCGGGTGAGCAGCGACTGTTGCGCGAGGCCTGTGGCGAGATCGCCCGCGTGGCACAGAGGGTCGCGCTGGTTGGTCCCGCTTCAGCTCAGATCGCGCCACTGCTGGCCGTGGCGGGTGCGCAGGGCGTCAAAATCGGCCCCGACCTGCACTGGGCAACGACCGAGGCCCTCCGCGATCTCGTGGGCGTTGGACAGATTGCCTGGGTGCCCGGCTTTCCGGTCGACCTCGGTGATCGCGAGCGGTTTGCAGAACTCGTCGCGACGGCGTCGCGCAAGGCCGGTCTCGATTGGGCGCCTGCGGGCGCTCCTGCGAAGGGTCAGGTATGAGCAAGCCGATCGTGGTCTACGACGACACCTGCGGAATGTGTCGTAACAGCACCCTCTGGGTGCGTCGCCTCGACTGGCTCCGGCGGCTGGACGACCTCGGCTATTCCGAGGCTGTCGAGCGCTATCCCGAGATCGGCCGCGGGGCGCTCGGTGACGGACTGAGGTTGCGCTACCCCGATGGCAGCGTCGCGCTCGGCGTCGATGCAGTTCGGGGCATTGCGATGCGCACGCCGCTCGGCGCCCTCGGCGCGTGGGTGCTCTACATCCCGCCATTTCACGGGCTCGGGGCGCGGGGCTACGCGGTGCTGGCGCGGAGGCGACGCCCCGAGGGCGCCGCCTGTCCGCTACCTGCGCGCTAATCGGTGACTAAGTCGTTAGGAACGCGCCTCGGTGTACGAGACGACGTAGACCTTGCGGGTGGTCTCGACGATGTCCCACTCGCCCGACCAGCCCTCAGGAATTGCCAGTGCGGTGCCAGCAACAAATGGGGTCTCGTTGCCGTCGGCGTCGCGGAGCGTTCCCGAGCCGGCGATGATCGTGACGGCCTCACGAAAGCCGTCGCGGCGAGACGGGAACGTACCGGGCGTGCATTCCCAGACGCCGGCCTCGACCTGCGCGTCCTCAAACAAGACCTTGACGGACTCAACCGGCGCGCCACGCGACGGGTTGGGCTTGGGGCCGATCACGTCGAGGGTGAGGGTGAGGGGATCGGAAAAGCTGACGGAATTATGGGACATCGGTGGACTCTCCTTGGTGGGCCGCGCAAAGTCTGGCACGTCACCGTCTAGGCTGCAGTCATGGATGATCCCCTGCGCGAACACGAGAACTCGCCCCTCGACGATGCCATCGGCCTCACCTACATTGGTCGCGAAGGCGACGCCGTCGTGATGCGACTCGACCCGACGCACGCTGCGCTCGGCTACATCGACCCGCCGATGCTGCATGGCGGCACGCTCGCCACGCTCGTCGACACCGCCGGTTGGTACGCCGTCATGGCCAAGGCTCCCGCGACATGGGTGGCGGTCGATCTTCGCAGCGACTTCTTGCGGATGGCGGATCTCTCGCCGCTGCGTGTGACAGGTATCTGTCTGCGTGCGGGTCGCACGCTCGCGGTCTGCAACGTCGAGATTTCGCCATGGGATACGCCGGACAGGCTGACGTCCGTCGGTCGGATCCAGTTCATCCGCACCGGCGACTGAATCGCCGAGCCGGGACGGACGTTAGGCTCTCGGTATGGACAATTTGATCGACGGAAAAGCAGTCGCCGCCAGCGTTCGTGCCGAGGTAGCCGAGCGCACCAAGAAGCTCTTCGACGAGACCGGCATTCGTGCCGGGCTCGCCGTCATCATCGTCGGCGAGGACCCAGCCTCCGAGGTCTACGTGCGCAACAAGCACACGGCCTGTCACGAGGCTGGCATGCACTCGCTCGAAGTCGTCATGCACGCCGAGACAACGCAAGCCGAGCTCGAGGCCAAGATCGATGAGGTCTCTGCCGACCCCGCGATCCACGGCCTGATCGTCCAGATGCCGCTGCCGAGCCACCTCGACACCGAGGCCGCGATCGAGCGGATTCCGTTTGCCAAGGACGCCGACGGGCTCACGTCCGGTGCGATGGGGCGTCTGATGACGCTCCAGCCCGGCCCGTTGCCGTGCACACCTGCCGGCGTGATCGAGCTGCTCAAGGCGTACGACGTCGAGATGCGCGGCGCACATGCCGTCATCGTTGGCCGCTCGGAGATCGTCGGTAAGCCGCAGGCGCATTTGCTGTTGAAGGAAGACTGCACCGTCACGATCTGCCACTCGCGCACGAAAGATCTTGAGGGGATCTGCCAGCAGGCTGACATTCTCGTCGCCGCCGTCGGTCGCCCCAAGATGCTCGGTGCCCAGCACGTCAAGGACGGCGCCGTCGTGATCGACGTGGGCATCAACCGTCTGCCTGAGGGTCTCTGTGGCGACGTCGATTTCGACGCCGTGCAGCCGAAGGCACGCCTGATTACACCCGTGCCGGGTGGGGTCGGCCCGATGACGATTGCGATGCTGCTCAAGAACACGGTGATCGCCGCCGAGGCCAGCGCAGGGCGCTGAGCAAATGAGTGCGGAGCGCATCGAGCTAGGTCCTGACGAGGTACGACACGTCGCGACGCTCGCACGAATTGGGCTCGACGACGCTGAAGTCGAACGCCTGGTGGGCGAGCTGCAGACCATCCTCGGTCATGTCGCCACGATCTCGGCGCTCCCGATCGCAGACGTGCCACCAACCGCCCACTCGCTCGACGTGGCGGGCGCCTTGCGCGAAGACGTCGCCAAGCCCGGTGTCACGCGGGAGCAGGCGCTCGCCAATGCTCCCGACCCTGCCGTCGATGGTTTCCGCGTCCCGCCGATCGGCTCGTAGATGGCAGCCATCGACGTCATCGGGCTGACCGCAGAGCGCGCCGCAGCATTGCTGCGCGCGGGGGAGTGCTCCTCGGAAGAACTCGCAGGTGCGTACCTCGAGCGCATCGAGGCGTTTGATCCCGCGCTCCACGGCTATCTTCACGTCGACCCCGAGCACACGCTGGCAGCAGCTCGAGCGCAGGACCAGAGCGGCAACGTTGGCCTAGCGGGCGTCCCAATCGCGTACAAGGATCTGCTCTCGACGAAGGGCGTGCCGACCACGGCCGGCTCGAAGATCCTCGAGGGGTTCATTCCGCTCGAAGATGCCGACGTCGTGGCGCGCGGCAACGCGGCAGGGCTCGTCAGCCTCGGCAAGACAAACCTCGACGAGTTTGCGATGGGTTCCTCCACCGAGCACTCGGCCTATGGCCCGACGCGCAATCCGTGGGATCAGACGCGCGTGCCTGGCGGCTCATCAGGTGGCTCCGCCGCCGTTGTGGCAGCAGGCTTGGCCCCGTGGTCGCTCGGTACCGACACGGGTGGCTCGATTCGGCAGCCCGCCGCGTTCTGTGGCCTCGTAGGACTGATGCCGACGTATGGCACCGTCTCGCGCTTCGGTGTCGTCGCCTTCGCCTGCTCGCTCGAGCAGGTTGGGCCAATGACGCTGACGGTGCGCGACTGCGCGCTTCTGCAGCAGGTGATTGCCGGGGGCTCCGAGCGCGACGCTACCTGTGTCGGTCTGCGCGAGCCGATCGTGCTGCCCGAGCCCGGTCGACTCGATGGCGTCCGCTTTGGTGTGCCGTGGGCCGAACTCGAAGACGGAGTCGATCCTGGCATTCGCGAGCGCTTCGACGCCTCACTCAAGCTGGCGACCGAGCTGGGCGCCGAGCTGGTCGACGTCGAGTTGCCGTACGCGCGCCACGGTCTCGCCGCCTACTACGTGATCGCTCCCGCCGAGGCCTCCGCGAACCTGTCGCGCTTCGACGGTGTGCGCTACGGCCTGCGGGTCGACGGCCCCGATCTGCGCTCGATGTACGAGGCCACGCGTTCGGCCGGCTTTGGTCCCGAGGTCAAGCGGCGCATCATGATTGGCACCTACGCACTGTCGGCTGGCTATCACGACGCCTATTACGTGCAGGCGCAGCGCGTGCGCACGCTGATCCGCCGCGATTTCGACGCCGCCTTCCTTGGCGTCGACGCGATCCTCTTGCCGACGGCGCCGACGACCGCATTTCCGATGGGTGCGCGCATGGACGATCCGCTCGCAATGTACGCCAACGACATCTTCACGCTGCCCGTCAACCTCGCCGGCATTCCGGCACTGTCGATTCCGAACGGACTCGTCGAGGGCCTGCCGAGCGGTCTGCAGATCATCGGTGCGGCCCATACCGAAAACACCTTGTTGCGGTTTGGCGCGGCCTTCGAACAGGCGATTGGCTTCGATCCAGTGCCACCGGCACTGCGTGGGGGTGCAGCATGAGTGCGCCGTGGCAGAAGGATGGCTACGAGGCCGTGATCGGGCTCGAGATCCACGTGCAGTTGGCCACCAATTCGAAGCTGTTCTGCTCGTGCGCCAACCAGTTTGGCGACGAGCCCAACACCAACGTCTGCATGGTCTGCCTCGCGCACCCGGGTGCGATGCCGGTGGCCAATGCCGAGGCGATTCGTCAGGCGACGCGCGTTGGTGTGGCGCTGGGATGTCGGATTCCCGAGACGAGCGAATTCAGCCGCAAGCAGTACTTCTACCCGGATAGTCCGAAGGCGTACCAGATCAGTCAGTACGACCAACCGATGTGTGCCGAGGGTCTCTTCCGTGTCCCGGGCGAGGGCGGCTTCGAGGTGCGCCTCACGCGCGCGCATTTGGAAGAAGACGCGGCCAAGATGATCCACGCGGGTGGCGAGGGCGGCCGCATTAGTGGCTCGGCGGGCTCGATCGTCGACTTCAACCGTGTCGGCACGCCACTCCTCGAGATCGTCTCGGAGCCCGATATTCGTTCGCCCGAGGATGCGCGGCGCTTTCTCACGCTGCTGCGAGCCACGGTCGTCGCGATTGGTGCCTCGGATTGCGACATGGAGAAGGGTTCGCTGCGCGCCGATGCGAACGTCTCGATTCGCCCGATCGGCTCGACGGAGTACGGCACGAAGACCGAGCTGAAGAACATGAACTCCTTCCGCTTTCTCGAGCGCGGCATCGAGGCCGAGCTAGAACGGCAACTCGAGGTCGTCTTGGGTGGCGGCACGATCGAGCAAGAGACGCTCCACTTCGACCCGGTCGCCGGCACGCTCTCGTCGCTCCGCTCGAAAGAGCAGGCGCACGACTACCGCTACTTCCCCGAACCCGACCTGCTGCCAGTGCACCAGACCGAGGCGGGACTTGTCGAGCTCGGTAGCGATCTGCCCGAGTTGCCCGCAGCCCGCTTCGACCGTCTCGTGGCGGCGGGGCTGACGGAGCCCACGGCACTCGCCTTGGCCGTCGACGCCGACCTCGCTGGCTATCTCGATGCCGTCGCCACAGCTACTGGCGACCTCAAGACAGCTGCCAACTGGACGATGGGCGAGTTCTCCGCGCACCTCAATGGCGCGGGCCTCAGCGCGGACGAGAGCCCGGTTACCCCCGAGCGCCTCGCTGCCCTGATCGCTCTCGTCGTCGACGGCACGATCAACCAGACCGCAGGTAAGGAGGTCTTCGGTGTGCTTGTCGAAGATCCCCAGGCCACCGCTGTCGGCGTCGTGGCCGACCGCAACTTGGCGCAAGTCGGAGGCGACGACGCCCTTGGCGAGATCATCGACGCCGTGCTGGCCGCACACCCCGACGAGGTCGAGGCCTTCAAGGGTGGGCGCGAGCAGGTGATCGGCTTCCTGGTCGGCCAGT